>NZ_JBQHXR010000031.1:0-28082 GCF_052063365.1 Blautia sp. HCP3S3_G3
AGATTTTTTACTAACCGTGCAAAGTCAGTAATCTTATTTTACTCTGAGGTATTTTTTTCTCAACCTTCTTTCTCGGAATTCCTTATATTTGAATTATACAAGAAGCTCCTTGCATCATTGTGGCAGGAAATTTTCCACATGAGCAATTTCTCTTGTCATTCCAGAGTAGATAAAACCGCTGCGATTAGGCAACCGCTGAATTTCTTCCGCACGAATTACTGCTTCATCTTTATTGACATATGAGTAACCTTGCTGATTTGTTTTATTTCGATTCCAATTAACGTTCCCATGAGTAAGACCGCCAAAAAGTCCATATCCCGAGCCTTTTCCGTATCCTCTGCCATAGTTGTATGTAGTATCTATCTTTTGATATTTTGAAAAAGCATTAGACCATTTTTCGGCACTGATACCGGAGCTATGATGAAAGACAAACCATTTCTGACTGTTTCCAAGCAATGCACTAAAAAGTTTTTCATTACCTTCGCACAAAGAAAACACATCGTCACCAGCAATTGCGCATCCAAATCCCTGAGCCTTAATTGTCGAAAGAGACTTGATTGCATTATCATCTCTGACGGAAATATTATCAACTATCAGGAAAAAGGGGACACAGCGTCTTGTCAGCATTAGTAACTGTTCTGCAATAATTTTCAGAAGAAGCGTGTTGCTCTCTGAAACAATATTAATATTCATAATAGCTTTTTGCTTAACCGCTTGAAAAATGCTAATACAGTTACGATAATCAGCTTTATTAATTGGCAACATTGGAATACACTCGTCATACAATTCGTTGAGATATGCCTTGACTTTATGAGCTTCTTTTTGTCCCTGTGCCAAGTTGGATTGCAAATCCTGAACTAAAGTTGCTGGCAGCATCTGTTTACTTGCAGCTGAATTCAACAACAGTGGCATTCTGCTATGAGGACATTCGTATAGTCCTTTCAATGTAATCATGCGGCCTTTACCACTAAGGAATCCTGTCAAGACATCTACGTATGCCTCTCCATCACAAGTAAGAGCATACTTTTGCGGTGCGGTATCTACAATCATTTTGCTTATCTGATTGTTACTTAATTGATAGAAAGGATCAAATCGATACGAGTTAGGTCCTACTTCAATATACGAAGGGTGATTTTGATACACCTTCCGAAATTCATTTGTCAAATCAATATCACCTTGATGCAATACTATCACCGGTATATTCGCATTGGTTGCAGCCACACATAAACTAACCAACGCCTCACTACGGAGATCGCTTGAATCGCCAGAACAGATAACACTCGTATTATATATATTTTGCTCTACAAATCCTCCGATTTGAGAAGGCTGATATTCTGTTATACCTCTTCTGCTGCTATTGGTTTTCGCAACTTGTCGAGTACGAATAGCATCTGAAATAATATCTAGTAATCCCATATCATCACCATAATTTACTTCTTAAATTTAAATTTGAATGGCTTGCTAAATGCCAAAGACACAACAGCTTCACCTTGTTCCAACGAAACCAAATCCCAATCTTCTATAGTATGAGCTGTTCTTGGTTTAGCATCAGCCACCTGTCCTTTAACGTCAAGGTAATCGTCTAGAACAACATTACGTCCAGAGCGCTCTGTCAAATATTTCAGCGTAGAAGGATCATCATTATGGAACAAAAAGAGATTAGAGAATCCTGCTAGTATGCTCCGACCTCTGTTTTCTTTATATGTTTCAAATAATTGCTCTACATTCTGAACGCCAGCAAATACTTTTACCCCAAGACTTCTGCCGAAGTTTACTCCATCATCGATATGCTGAAGGTGAGGCAAAAGGCGAAATTCATCCAAAATCAAATACACATTTCCTTCCTGTCTCTGACGCCCCAATGCTTCTTTCAGTGCAAGATCAAACAATAATCGATACATTGGAGTCAATGTTTGTCCTATAGACAAATCATATTCAACATACAATGTTTTGCCGCCCTTATTTCTGACAAAGTTTCTTATCGAAAAGTTTCCATGCTCTGCAAAAATACCAGTAAAGATATCACGAACGATCGAATACATTTCAGCAAGCACACCATTTGCCTGTTCGCCACGACCATCGATATAAGAAGCTACGCTTCTAGCATCATCATCAAAACTCAGGAATATCAACAACTGATCCACATCGCTGCAATCCATAATATTTTTAAATTTATCATTGTAGAAAAAGTCTTTTCTAAATTGAATATCTTTTTCTCCAGTCCTAACTAAGAATATCAAAAGAGAAGCCAGTAAATCTCTTGCCGCATTGGGGAAGAAAGGGTTATTAGTCCTTTTTTCTCGTTCCGCAAACAGGTTTTTGCAGATTTCTTGAGAATTTGTAATAATACTTCTGTCATCCCAACCATCTGCACAGATTTCCTTGAAAATATTCCACCTAACAGACTTATCATAATATTGTCTCGAATTTCCCAGTAATACAGACCCCGGTTTATGACCAAATCTCGAATAAAAATCGCCTTTACTGTCGAAGATAATCATTACATCATCTTTGGTCATTTGATTTTGGATCTGATCAATCATCTTATTTAGTAATGTTGTCTTTCCACATCCTGTTGAGCCAATCAATAAAGAATGCTTGTCCAAGTGCTCTTCTGTTAACCCAAAAGAACAAGTCACCCCATTGTGTGTACCATGCAAAACAACTTTGTCATTAGGTGTTTTTTTAGGTGGGTGATTTGCCGATACAATACTGCCATGCGTACTTTGTTTATCCATAGATTACCCCTTTATTTCCAACAAACAAATAATGTCCGGCTCTTATCTCCATACCAAAAAGTATCTATTTGGTTATACCAACCGACATCTTTTGCTGCCATTTTTTCTTTTATCATTGCAAATAACTTTTGCTTTGGAAAACCTTTTGTTAGCCTGACTTCTGAGTGGGTCACTCGAGCTTTATATTGGATGCTTAAATAATTGATAAGTTCAGCAGTACCTGATACCACCGGTAAGACCTGGCTATCAACCGAGCACTCAGGCATATCAAAAGTCGGATCAATGCTATGATCATAGAGTATCTCTTTTGTGGACAATAAAAAATATGCCCTTGAGCAATATTTGCCCGCAAATAGCAAATCAAATGTTACATCAACATGAAAGCATTGTTTGTTTAGCATAACAATATTCCAAGCATGACCACCCGATGTTCCATCAGGATGTATGCCTTTACCTACTACAACTATGGATCTCATTTTTATGAGATCTGCAAGGTATTTATACGCTTTGGCATATCCTTCACATACACATTTGGAATAAATCAATGCTCCTACGATGCTATGTGATGCATTCGGAACATCATTGCACTCTCCATATTTGCAATTACATACTAACCAATCATGGAGAATCAACGATGCAACCTTCATTGTTTTTCCAGCAACTCTATTCAATATTTTAGAGGTAATAGTCTTCAGCTTCTGCTCAATATTTCTTTGTATACACTCATCAAATAGATAGGAGACAAGTACTTTACTAGTTCCCATAAATTGAATCACCGTTATTCTAGTGAAATCAACATAAAACAACTGAGGGTTATCAAAGTTCACAGCATGTGCAATTACAGATATATCTTGGTTAGATACATAATTTGTTTGTACTTCATAAACTCTGTTCTCCATCCCAGCAACTAAGTCATCATATATTGCCTTCTGCTGTGCAGTGAGTTTATGTCTATAATATCTTGAGAAAGTCATAAACAATACTCCCACTTTTTATAAATTTCACTTATCGGGTAGTCTCAAGTTTGCAATTCGTATGTATTTCATCTGAAAACAATTCATCCAAAGAAACATCCAGAACAGCCACTATTTGTATTAGCTTCTCTATCTCTGGATATCCTTCTCCCGTTTCCCATTTTGAAACGGATTGTCTCGTAACGGCTAAGCATTCAGCCAATTCATCTTGTGTTTTTCCAGATTCCCTACGTGCCAATCTAAGATTTTTACCAAAACTCATAGTATTCTCCCACGAAAAACGCAACTTCAAGTTGCTTTATTATAACATCGCTCGTCAAGAAAATCAATATATCTACAATAATTTGAACCCGGAACTGACTTGAAAAGTCGGCTCCGGGTTTCGTTTTGTGTCCATATTTTCTTTACTCTTCCACTTCCATTACTAGGCCGGATTTCAGTTCCACCACAATCTTCTCATCGAAAATGGTGATCCTGTCGACCAGTCTTCTGGCGAGGGCTTCGCTGTACTCCGTAACGGCTGCGGGCATTTCTTCCAGGAAAGCAATCATGTCGTTCATTCGTGCCTGCAGATCGGTTCGCTCTGCTGCTTCGGCAAGGATGTCCTGGCGGTCTCCTCGAAGGTCATCCATCTGAAGCCCCAGTTCTTCCACCAGTGCGTTATCGCCGGAGTTGTCGATCATCTGCTGCTGAAGCTCTGCCAGCTGTTCATAGGCAGTTTTTTATACAAATGTGTTTATTATATAGCTCTCTGTTTACAAAGAAGTATTTCCGGGGTAAAATTAAAGTCCGGCGAGATTACAAAAAACGAATATTTTGAATGGAGAAACAAATGGATCAAATATCAATTGTGGAAGACGATATCGCATTGAATAAAGAACTTTGTAAAGCATTAAAGGCATAAAATAGACCGACAGGGACTGATATTGTTCCTGTCGGTTTTTGTTATTCTTTCATGTACTTTTCAATCACGCACTGATGTTCTTTAGTGTTTTTGTCATAATTGATTCCTACAAGCAGGATATCACCGGTGTAATTCAGAATGGAAGCCGGATACCTTTTTCTCTTAATCTGCCGCATTGCCGTTTGTGCATTCTGATTCCATTTCAGTTCAACAATCAATGCCGGATAGTCCGTTTTATACTCTGGTTTTGGCACAAAGACAAAGTCCGCAAATCCACGCCCTGTCGGCAATTTCCGAATCGGCTTGAAATAATACTGCATTGCACTTAGATATGCAATCGCCAACACACTACTCAGCGAGTTTTCATTGTGGTACTGGATGACCGACACATACTCGTTGTGAATTTTTTCGATTTGTAAAGCGACTGTCGCACTATCCATATCCAACGTAGCTTCAAGCAAACTTTCTGACTCCTGCTGGAATATCAACATCTCATTCCAGTTTTTGCTTTGAACGGCTATTGTCAGCTCCTGGCGAATCTCTTCATTTGGAACGAAAGCCACCTTCTTTGTCTGGTCATAGCCAAGGTATCCCAAATGAATCATATAGGTCAACACATCGTCCTTACTTTCTATGTTGACCGTGTCATTTTTAAAAGCTGCCGTATTCACTTTGACCGAAGATCCTGAAAGCATCTCGATGATATCTGTTTTCAGGACGTCATAGTTCATGTTGATCAGCGGTACAATTGCTTCATAAGAGGCCGTCTCAGACCAATAGCTCTTAAACTCTCCCCTCAACATCACACTAACAACCGCTCTGGGATTATAAACCTGATAATCCTTCAACAGATACCCATCATACCACCTCTTCACCTTGTCAAAATCCTGATGGTATTCTCCTGCCAGCTTCTGAACCTCATCTTCCGTAAAACCAATATACGGAGCTAATTTACCTGCGCTCAGCATTGTAAATTCGTCAAAATTATTCAATGCCGATTGGGTTTTCTCTTTCTTAATAGGAAGAATACCCGTAAGATATGCAAGCTGAATATATTTTGTCGGCTCCGTCCCTTTGAACATTCCTCTCAAAAAATTTATATACTCTGCCTGTGCTTTATTGTTTGAGGCTGCGTCACGGATAAGAACATCCCATTCATCAATGATGACAATAAACTTCTGTCCTGTTTTTTCTCTAACTCTTGAAAGGGCATCCGGCAAATGAGTTACTTCATCCGTCAATGCACCCGGATAAATGTCCCGTAGCTCGTTAAGAACACTCTTTGTAATAAATGCCACTACATGATCAGCATCATCACAGTTTGCCAGAAACCACTGGACATCAACGTGTATCACATCATACTTATTGAGATGTTTCCTAAAGTCAGCATCCTTGCTGATTTCCAGTCCAGAGAACATTTTCTCAGAATCTGCCCCTTTGCTGTAATACGCTGCCAGCATATTAGCCGCATAGGATTTGCCAAATCTACGTGGTCGGCTATTACAAATATAAGCATTAGTGGTGTCAAGAACACTATTTGTATACTCAATCAAACCAGACTTGTCAACATAAATTCGGGAATTCAGAGCAACCTGAAATGCACTATTATCTGGGTTCACAAATCTTCCCATGTTTTTCAGACCCCTTTCTGGAAATATTTGATACAATTCACCTATCGTACCTTGATTTTACCATTTGCTTCATCAACTCGCAAGCCAATAAACGCTCAAATTTCTGTCAAGTAATCGTTGACAGGATTTCTTTTCGCTTCCACAATCAATGCACGGGCATCAACACTGTCGATTCTCTCATGCATAATGTTTTGGTAAGAATCCGATGCAAAACAGGCATCCAGAGCCTGTCTGGAAGGAAATCTAATCAGAATTACCCGCTGCGGACTTCTTTCGGGATGAAGGGAAACAATTCTCTCCGTTCGAAGTAAATATTCTCCACCAAAGCTTTCAATAATTGGCTTCACTTTTCTGATATATTCATCATACATCCCTCTTCCTTTTTCCTTATCAATATAGGTATCCACCATAAAATAACATTCCATAATCATTCTCTCCTTCTGCAGCAGTCAATCGTTCTTGCAAACAATGGATTTTCTTTCCACATTGGTGTATGAAGCCGGTCACAGACCTGATGAACTAATACAGGCAGCTCCACTTCCATTCCAACAACACGAACAGTTTGTTCCAGTTTCTGTATGATTTCTCTGGCATCGGCAATTTTTTCTATCATCATTTCAAAAGAATACTCCTGATCCCACGCAGGATAAATTTTTTCGATGCCAGACAATCTTAGAAATATGTTTTCTGCATTCATAGGAATAACGGGAACACCCGCTCCACAGCTAAAGTGTTCCCATTCTACTTTATCTTTCAGCTTCTCTCTTATCACAGTAGATCTGAATTGCCTGATCTACAAATACGGCAGTTCCTTCTCCACCATATGCATCGATGTTCTTGGTGAAATCACCGCCTCCGGAATACATCATACCTAAGCCACGCAAAATTTTGTCAGAGCAGGTATACATATTTTCTGTGATATAATCCTGGATTCTTTTCACAAGATTCTGCGCTTCAACTGAAGCAGGATCCATGTCCTTCATCTCACCAGCTTCCTTAAAGAGCAGCATAAATCTGTCAGCTAAAATCTTTTCATCCTCTTCTGTACGATTTTTCTGCTTTTCTTCCATCTCCTTATACTCTGGCATATTGCCGTACAACTCCTTTGCCTGTCTGGAATATTCATCCAGTTTACTTTTATCAAATGCCTTAAAATCCATATGTTTCACTCCTAACATTTTTACTCCAAGTGCAAAGTCTATCATGTTCTGGATGTGCTCCTTCTTAAGTTTCAGCAGCTCGATCTGTTGCTCTAAAGCTTTGCTCCTGTCAAAGTCAGGGCTGTCCAGAATCGCTTTAATATCCCTCAGTGGAAACTCCAATTCACGAAACAGTAGGATGTGCTGCAGGCGTTCCAGCTCTGTATCGTCATACAGTCTGTATCCAGCCTCCGTGTATCCCGTCGGATGTAAAAGGCCTATCTTATCATAATATTGCAGAGTGCGTATACTCACTCCCGCCAGCTTGCTCACTTCATGTACTGTCATCATTTTCGTTTCCTCCTTCACTTGATAATGTTAAGATAATCTATTACGTAAGGTAGGAGTCAATACTTTTTTTATAGGCTTACTCATCGACTCGCATAACTGCCCTGACAATACCTGAAACTGCAGCAAAAAGCACACCAGCTACAGGCCAGAGAATCCAGGTAATATCCCATCTCATTGTCCAGAAGCTCCAGCCAAGATAGATTGCTGTTGCAAGGCTCCAGTATGCACCTGACAATGCATCCAGTGTTCCCTTTACCTTCTTTTCTTTCTTTGAAAATTCACCTTCCTGAAGTAAGGCGTCATAACTGCTTTTAATCATACTCACACGAATGATGATATTCACACCAAGGGCAATGAGAACCAGGAGTCCAGCTACGCAAATTGCAGCAATGTAATCAGGAGCATCTGCAGCACCGGCAATGATTATAGGTACAACAGACAGGATACAAAGAACCACACCACCTGCAATTCCAAGAGAAAAAGTATTTTCATATGCACGACTCTTCTCTTTTACCATGCCTGTTACTCCGTATTCCGTTTCAAACATTTCCTTCTCCAAATGTTCTGAGTGACTCATTTTCATTCCAGTGGTAATAAACATGAATACCGCTACGGCAATGAGACCAAAGAGTGCCGTACATCCAACTCCACCTACAATTGCCTCTGTAATATGAAACAGATTTCCCTCATGGAATGCTCCATCCCAGATAGCGGAATACCCTGCGCCGGTAGTCCAGATACTCCTCGCCAAATGCGGCGGTCAGATACCTCTCTTCCTGCAAAATCTGCAAATGCAGCATAGTAATGGCAAAGACTGTGAATCCTGCCGTCAGCAAATTGCAGTACATGAGCATCACGCCGATATATTGTAAGTAAAATCCCAGAAATGCCGGATTGCGGCTGTAACGATAGATGCCGCCGGTAACCAGAGCCGTTTTATCCCCGTCCGGGATCCCGGCCCTCCAGCTATCCTTCATGCAGAGAATGGAAATCAGAAAGATCAGATTGCCAATCATGCCAACGCAAAACCCTGTAAAGCGGGCACCTGCGGGCAGGTGGCTCCACCCGAATCCGACAGACATAAGCTGCGCCGGGAGGATGCCCACGGTGGCAACGCTCATTAAGGTTTCAACTGTGTGGGTCTGCGCTTCCTTTCTGCACCCAATCTGCATGGTTTGGATGCCCCGGCGTTTCTGGCTCCACTGCTTGACAAAATAAATGCTGTAAAACAACGCTAGGACCATCACCGCCAGCAGATGGTACGGCAAATATTCCTCAATTGGAATGTGATTCATATTTCACGCCCTTTCATCAGGTAATATCAGACTGCCCAGAAGCAGTTTCAGAGGCAATCTATTAGATCATAGTTCTATTCTACAAAACTTTTCTTTTTCCCGATAGGCGCTTTCTTCAGCCGTATGTGTCGATTTTTTAGGTATCGTAAGGCAAATAGAAACAGAAAACAGCCTAGCACTCAGACTATTTCATCAAATTGTGCGGAGAGCGTATGTTTCCAGTGTGAATTTGGAATTCACAGGTATCGTACAAAGTCGTTCATGCGTTATTCAGCAAAAAGCAATGACAGGACACACAAGTTCTCCTGTCATCGTTTTTATGTATCAATAATTTGAACAATTTTGTCCGTTGTCATCCAAACGCAGGCAATCGCCCCAAGAAACAATCCAGTGGGAATGGCAAGTATCGCAATCACGACGATGGCGAAGCCGATGAGAACGGAACAAAGAATTTTTCTTACGGGGTTTCGCCGCTTTGGAATAACAGCCACTCGTCTATCTCAGTTTTCAAAACTCTCCATCATTTTTCTTCCCGCAGACAATGGAATAGCAGGCATTGGAAGTGATCTTATATACCACACCATAGAAAATGCCGAAAACAACGATTGCGGCTCCTGTTGATATCGGTAACATCAAGCACATAATCCTGATAATCGGCAAGCAACATACTTTCTTTCAGCATTGTCATCGCAATGCCTTGCTTGCGATATTCCTTTCGCACGGCTACAAATTCTATATATCCGGTTGTAATGGGATATGCAAGTTGTCCTTCAAATTCTTCTTTCAAAACTAAAGCGCCAATAAATCCTTTCAGGAATCCAAATTGCCTGTTTAAAGATGCTTTTTCTACGCTTGCAGCTCTGCCGTTACAATCAGAAATTGCCATCACTCCCGCAATATCCCCACCTGCTTCTGCCACATAGAATCGTTCCAGCTGTACGATTATAAACAAGCGTCATTTTGCAGAGCGAAATGCTTCCATCATGGAAAGCAATCCCGCTTCTTTCATAATGGCCAATCCCTGTGCCTCATCTCCAAGAACAATCAGATTATCTCCAGGTTTCAAGTCAAATATTTTCCTCGCCTTTGCAGGAATTACAATCTGCCCCTTATCTCCCATTTTCACCATGCCAAAAAGATGTTTTCCCTTTGGCGGTACTAAAAGTCCGGTCTCCTTTTCACTGTGATTAACCAAATCATCTATTGATACTTCAAAATAATCTGCAATCACCTTACATTTTTCTATATCCGGAACGGATTCGCCCGTTTCGTATTTCGATAAAGTCTGTCGGCTGATCCCTAATTTTTCAGCCAGTTCCTCCTGTGATAAATGATTCATTTTTCTAAGAGAAATCAAATTATCTTTAAACATTTTTCTTCTCCTTTTTGATTCCCAGAACACACCATCTGACAGCTGGAATTCTTGATATTATCTCATAAATAAGGATTCCGCCGACAAACGAAGCAATGCCTGTAATACCATATATGGCAATCCCCGGCAGGCTGGTATATGTAACCAACCCATATGCTGTCGCAGACAAAGCTAAATAATGGAATACATATAACCCGAAACTTTTCTTTGTCATAAACGATGCAAAGCCATTTGTCTTATCCCACCAATGCTTTGCTCCTCCCAGAATTGCAAGACACGCAATCCATGCATATGCAATTGCCAGTGGAGAATTCACAACAGGGGATATTGCATAGTTCTCTCCGTAATATAAAACCGTGTATGTCACGCCCAGGACTCCTGCTGCCACAAGAAGTGGAATACAAAACTTCTCCAGCTGCTTTATTACACTTTCATGTGCAAATACATAGTAACCCAACAGAAAACAAAATCCATAGATTCCAAAACGATATACAACAATAATTGGTGTATTCAGAATCTGTGCAGATCCCCAGACAAATACTCCCAACAGTAAAAGTACAGCCATATTTGTGTTTTCTGCAATTTTTACCAGTCTCCCCTTTTCAATTTTACGAACCAGAAGCAATAAGATTGAAAATATCCACATAAGCTGAATCGTCCACAATACACCTGTTCCGGAAAATATCATAATAAAAAACAGTGCGGATTTCGGCATAGTGTCAGGGAAACTTGTAAATGCATGACTGATTGCCATGTTAAAATATCCCTGAATCCATTGAAATACAAAAAGTCCAATCGTAGACGGAACCAGAAGCTTTCTGGTCCTTACCTTCAAAAATTCCTTGTCGCTGTGACCATTTAAATAAAACCTTGCGCACATTCCACTAATGATAAACAAAAGAATCATAAACCATGGATACAGCAGATACTGGATTGCATCCTGACCATGAAAAGATGTAATCGGGCCGATGACACCCTCGTTCGTAATACTGTTAAACATGTAAATTACATGATAGAGGACAACCAACACAATCGTAGTCCAACGAATATTGTCAATGTAATACTTTCTCATATATTTACCACCTTTGCTATATTTTTTAACATATTGTAGCAGGCGGCTAACCAAAGGTCTACCAACCTTTCTTAACGGATTCTGATAGATTTTGTTAAAAATATGAGCAATTCTATAGCTTCAAAAAGCTTACAGTTCCCAGAACCGAAAGTCATTGCTCCTTCTCCAAAAAGTCCCTCCGGTACTGGGAAGGGGTGATTCCCTCAGATTTTTTGAATACCTTGGTAAACACCCGGTAATCGGCATAGCCAGACTGCTCCGATACCTCCGCGATGGAAAGATTGGTGGTCAGCAGCAGCTTTTTCGCCCGTTCCATGCGGATGTTGGTGAGATAGGCCAGAAATCCTACACCGATCTCCGTTTTGAAAAGCTGGCTGATGTACTGGGGATTGAGGTGAAATTCCTCTGCCAGCACGGACAGGCTGATTTCCTCCGTCAGATGCTCTTGTAAATACCGAGTAATGCCGTGAATGGGCCGTTCCTCCTGCTGCGTTTCCTGTTTGGAGGACTGGCGCTGAAACAGGGCGATTTTCAGGTTGTCGATGCAGGTGCCGAACTCCTCGTAGTTTACAGGCTTGAGGATATAATCCGTAATTTGCAGGCGCAGGGCCTCCCGGCAGTAGGAAAAATCGTCGTAGCCAGACACAATGACAAAGGCCATATCCGGGTGCTTGAGCCGGGCCATTTGAATGACCTTCAGACCGTTCATAATGGGAATGTTGATGTCCATGATGGCGATGTCCGGCTTCAGGCTGTCAATTTTCGCCAGAGCCTCCATGCCGTCGGCGGCTTCGCCCACCACCTGGCAGTCGTGGGCCTCCCAGTCAAAGAGCCGCTTGAAACCCTCCCGAATCATGATCTCATCGTCCACCAAAAGAATCCGTAGCTTCTTCATTTCATATCCTCCTTCAGCGGCAGCAGGATGTGCGCCGTCACGCCGCCGTCAATATTTTCCGTATAGTTTAGGCCGTATTCCCGGCCGCAGAGCAGCTTGATGCGCTTCTGCACATTCAAAACGCCAATGCTGTTGCCGGTGAGCTTGGGCGGCTGTTTGGCGTAGCTTTGAAGCATGGCGTCAATGGCGGCTTTCTTGCCCTCGACAAATCCGCTGCCCGTATCCCGGACGGAGATCTCCATGCGTTCATTGGAAACCTTCTGTGCCGAGATGGTCACATCTCCCCGGTAGCCCTTGTTTTTCAGACCGTGGAGCAGGCTGTTTTCCACGATGGGCTGCAAAATAAAGTTGGGTACCTCCGCACCGCCCAAATCCGGGTCGATGTCGTATGCGCAGTTCAGCTCCGGGTAGCGGCAGCACATCAGCTCCATGTAGGCTTCCAGCAGCTCCATCTCGTCGTCCAGTGTGACCATGGGACGGTCAACTTTGACGCTGAGCCGGAAAAAATCCACCAGCCGCATAAGCAGATCGGCCACCTGCTTGTCCCCGTTCAACTGAGCCTGAATCCGAATGGTATCCAGGGTGTTGTAGAGGAAGTGGGGATTGACCTGACTTTTCAGGTACAGCATGGACATCTTCTGTTCCACCAGCTCCGCGCGCAGAACCTCCGGGTTTTCCAGGGTCAGGTAGAAGGACAGGGTCATCAGGGTGATGCCCATGCCGCTGATAAGCCAGGTATGATTCAATCCCTGGAGGACGCAGACCACAAATTCAATCACCAGCGCGATGCCGATGGCGGATCTCTTCTTTTGGTCGATCTGCCGCCAGTTCAGCGTCAGAAGCCCGGAGCACAGCAGCAGATAGAATGCCACGGCGGCGTAGGGGACATACATATACGGCCCCGAGGAATAGTTGCCCTCCGTCGTCACCGTGTAGGAGATGGGCAGCAGGAAATTTCCCAGCACGGCCACGATCAAAAAGATTCTGGCAGGCCAGTCCAGCTGCCGCCCTTTCCCGGTTTCCTCCTGCACCAGAATGGCGATGTACTGATAAAACAGAAAGAGTACCACCACCATGCTGCCCAAAAACAGCCGGTGGAGAATGTCATTGAACAGTCCCGGTACAGTGTCCAGATGGTTCACCGTATAGACCGTGGAACCGTCCAGCACCAGATGTATCAGCACAGTCACCAGCAGTACGGAAAAGGTACGGTGCAAGGCATTCCGTTCTTTCTCCGCCGAAAAATACATATAGGCCACAAAGGCTATCACCAAAAATAAAGCAATTTCCATCCGCAGCATTGTCATTCCCCCTTGTATGCTCTTATTGTAGGATTTCTGCTGCGGCCTGAATAGGCAGAAACAGCAGAGAAATATGTCAATTTTATAGGTTCTTTTATCATATCATAAAGCTGCGGATAACAAAAGCAGTCCGTTCACTGTAAGAAAACGAACTGCTTTTATGTAAGTCTCTGTCCGAGCTAACTTCCATAATCGTTTTTACCATCCAAAGCCAGAAGGCCATAGCTGACATTGGTAACAGTGCTTTTGTTATCACATCCTTAATCGTCATCTTTTTGCTCCTTCCGTCTGACCCCTTCTTCAATCTCCCGATTAAGATTAGCCAGAATTTCTCTTACCACAGGGGAATCTAAGCGAAAAGTTTTAAGTTCTTCCTCTGTAATTTCATTTCCTTCCCAGTCATAACGTCTAACTATTTTCACAGCCATCTTTTCACGCTCCTCATAAAAGAAATCCGAACCTTTTCAGAAAATGGATTAACCTCTTTTTTTCCCTGCTTCTTCTTATCTTTTCAATATTTCTATGGTATTTCTGTATTCTTCTTACTGTAGCTTCATGATTCATTTTTGCCCTCACTTTCTGCCCATGATGCAAGAAGCATGAAGATTATTTCTTCCTGATTTTTTGTATATGCCTCCGGGAAATACTGTTTCAATTTCTTTGCTGGAATCTGCACCTGGAGTTTTTCTTTTTTCTCATTCATACATATCTGATCAATTTCAAGATAGGTCAGTGTCTGTTCCTTTGAAATCTGTTTCACTTTCTGTAAGCGTCTGCCACTTTACCTTTCGTATCATATCGGAAAATACTCTGCCCTTCCCTGACCGCTTCCTTCATTCTGACTGAAAAAGGAATGTACTGGTCAAAAATATGGATCTGACTTCCATAACTATTTTGGAGCAATTCCATGTTATTTCTTGCATCATTCGTGTGAGCATCTACCATGGTAAATAATATTCCAGCAATCTCCAGTTTCGGATTGATCTGCCTGCGCACTTTTCCAATAATCTGTTTCAGGACAAATTCACGGCTCATAGCATTTACAAGCTGTACCTCTGTCCCTGCCAAGCCGATATTGGAACAAATAATATCAATGCCTTCTTCCTGATGCCGGATAAAACAATCTTCTGGAATATCTTCATCACATAAGACCATTTCCATCAGATTGGTCAGAGTTTCATTGCTGTCATCGCAATCACGATAACCAAAACTGGCAGATACATCCCACTGTGGATCTGCATCTACAATAAATACTTTTTGTTTCATAAGTGCCAACCCAACACCAAGATTTGCGGCACAAGCGGACTTTCCAGTTCCACCCTTCTGATTTACTATGGATATAATTTTTCCCATTTTTATTCCTTTCCGATATCTGGAAAGCAAAATAGTAGAGATTTATAGCGGAATTTTTACGAAAATTACGAAAATAAGAAGTTGCATTATAAATCGCTTTATTATTAGCTACCGAAATCGCCACATTTTTCTTAAAAATCATGCGAAGTTTTCGTTAAGAAGTTCGTACAAAAGAGCTACGAAATCAAAGACGAACTTTTTACGAAAAATCACCCAAAAAGTTACATGAATTTATAATGCAATATATGAAGTGCCCTAGAAAGGAAAAACCCTTGAAAATACTGGATTTTCAAGGGTTTTTAAGTTCTTATTTAAGATTTGCAAAATCGGGATTACATTCCCATCTGCTTAGCAACTTCTGTCTTATCGTATCCAATTTTCCTTGAAAATAAAGGATTCTCGCAATTACCTTTTTAAATCTGACACAATTTTTACGCAATTTGACGCAACCTATAATTGCAATACACTTTTCTTTTTTACTTCCTCCATTTTCTTTTGCTCCATAACTGTTGTATAGATATCCATTGTCTCTGCAAGGTTAGCATGTCCAAGCAAGGCTTGCACCACCTTTGGCTGCATATCTGCTTCAAAGCATCTTGTTGCATATGTTCTCCGAAATGTATGGGGAGATGCCGATTCAAACTCAGAATCCTCAAATTGATTAATCATTTTGCAGATTCTTTTCATATCTCGTTCAGCAATATAACGACCAACCGGGGAACCAACGGATGTGGTAAATACAAGATTCTCAAATTCTCCTGTTCCTCTCCATTTTTCTCCACACTTCATACGTAACTCTAACTGCCTTTTACGTTGATTTTTAAGAATTGCGCTGATTTCAGATGAGAAGTATACGGTACGCATACCATTAGGTGTCTTTGTTGTATCACTTATTTCAAGTGTTCTTTTCTTTTTAGGATTCCCTTTACTGTCTAATTCGTCTAATTCTTTTTCGTAATATAGAAGTGTTTTATTTACCAATACACAATTCTCTTCAAAATTAATATCACTCCATTTTAGCGCTCCCGCTTCTCCGATTCTCAATCCCGTGTTAAGCAGAAAAACGTATAAATCCTCATAAAACTCGCTAAACTGATGCACATAGTCCATAAACAATTTTTGCTCATCAAGTGTAAACGTTCTTCTTTTGGGATTAGTTTTAGACTTTGGTATTTTAATCCCTATTGTCGGATCAAAAGTAATAATCCTATTTGACATTGCTGATTCAAACAATTCTTTGACAACAGAAAAACTTTTGCGTATTGTGTCTGGTTTTATCCCCTCTTTTATTCTTGCGTTATGTACCTCCATGATATTGACACTGGTTATGTCACTTATCTTTTTTTCTCCAATCGTGTTCCTGTAGGGAAGATAATTATTTTTAATTGTAGAATAGCTTTGACTTTTGATATTATGCTTTTTGTAATCTTCAGCAAACTTGTCAAACCATTGGTTTAAAGTTATATCCACCATGGAACCCTTTATACCAGTAAGACATTCTGCTTTTTCTTTCTCAAAATCTTTTCGCAGTTGTGACAGCTTTGTATCATATAGCGTAATCTTAATACCATTTACAACTGCTCTCGCACAATATCTTCCATCACTTCTTTGTGTAATTCCCCTTCCTAATTCTTTCCCCTTTAGACTTTTACCCATAAAAATCACAATCCTTTCTGTAATCATGATAATTATGGTGATTGTTTGGTACGAATCTCACCATAATTATACTTTTGTTAATCTATATTTGCAACTGAAACTTTGCTGCTTTATCTATGTACTCATCCAGCAAAGTACGATTTGCCATAACTCTTCTACCAACCCGCACTGTAAACGTGCTTGTAGGACTATTAAGCATTTCGCGTACCTTTGTTGCACCAAGTCCCAGATATTCACAAACTTCATTTACTGATAATAGTTTTTTATCAAAATTTCTTTCTGCTTCCATAATCATTTCCTCCCATATATCAAAACAGGAGAGACTCTTCATCCCTCCTGAAACTAATTATTTTATTCCACCAAAAAAAGGACTAGCATCAACCAGTCCTTAGGGTTGTTTGTATTAAATTTACTTTTTCTGCATTTATCGTTTCTTTTTTTATACTAATGGGCGCATTACCATCAAAAATTTCAGGCATTTTTATGACTGTAAAAACGTTTTAGTGTAACTCACATAAGAAGTTGACATATATAGTAGTAGACAATTGTATTCTAATCTAAGGGCAGAAAGCTCATTCCTGCCCTAAAAATTTATCTCAATCTTTTTAATAACCATTCTTTTTCAAATCCTTATAAATTCCCATAGAAACCTGTTTCGTGATCTCTGGCATACGCTTATTCAATTCCCTTGCAATATCTTGTCCGTCTGCATTTCCATTAATTGTGATAGGGCATTGGATAACAGGATTTATCGTAGCAGGTTCTTTCTGAGACATTTTGGGCATATTAATCTCAGGTATCTTGTAAGTAGGCATTTCCTTATTTAGAGAAGAGAAAGCAATTTGATCAGCAGTCTCTCTAGCGCTTAAAACCTGACTTCCTTTCGTCAATGGCATTAAGACACTACCATCTTTTAAGATAACGATTTCATCACCGTTACCATCATTAATTCTGGATAATCCACCTTTGGCATTCTTCGTACCGCTTGCATAACTCGGAATACCAACAACTTCACCAGTAAGTCCTTCAATATTGAAGCTTTTCAGCAACTTCGTTATCGTATCGTTCACAGTATTAAGACAGTTATTGATATTAGCAGTAGAAGTATCTACGGCACCAACAATCGCATCCAAGTTGGAATTCAAATCTTTGACATAATTGTCATAATTATCCTGTAATTCAGTTTTCAAATCATCTAGCCCTGAAACTTGGATATCATATCTGTGTTCAAAGATAGTGTCATCCAAATCATCTTTTGCTTCTTTAAGTTGGGCTTCCAACTGTGCTTTTCTTGCCTTTGATTCAGAATCATTCACACCGTTAAGGGCTGCAATCTGTTGTTCTAATAACTGAATATCCTTGGTTTTTGATTTAAGTGTTTTGTCGTAGTCATAGTATTCTTTCTGTTTCTTCAACAAATTCTGCCTTGCATCGATAACTTTATTAATCGCATCTAGTTCCGCTTTGCTCTGAGACGTAATAGAATCTATAATAGATTTTCTTGCATCATTTGTCTGAGACAATAGATTGCGAATATCATCAGAAACATTTTTCATATCTTCGTTAAATTCTTTTTGGGAATAATTCGTATTGTTATTTCCATTGTTGAATTGTTTGATGTACTCATTTCTCTTTTTCAAGAGAGTCTGCATACTACCAAGATATGATTCATAGTCTTTGATATCCATAGCAAGAGCAGTAATACCAAAGTCTGTTAATTTACCATTGTCATCATATTTCATCTCATCTGAAATAAGATCATTGATAGAACCTAAAGATGCACGCAAAGCTTCTGCCTTTTCCAAAGCCTTGTTAATGACTTGGAAAAATACATCTTCACGCATAGTATCCTGTAATTCCATTATGGTAAGGTCTAAATTCTGTCCTTCATTGTGAACATCTCTAATTTGGCTAGCCATTTCAAGCCATTCGTCAGAACCTTCAATTATCTTACCTGATTTAACAGCGGAGTCTAACTGTTTCCGCAGAGCAGCTTCCTCATCAGCCAAAATCTGTCTATCTTTTTGTCGGCTTGCAATTTCATCCTGATAATCCTTTTCTGTCAAGTCTTCCCCTTTGGCAGATTTTAGGTTACGGTTTCCAGCATAAGATTCAGATAATTTCTGATTATAATCACTTATCGCATTGTAATAATTTTGGATGTTCTCAAATTTTTGCTTTTCGTTTTCAACAATCATCTGAGCATACTCAGCTTCAGTTTCAGCGGCATTGGCTACAGCTTCCGACTGTGCTTCGAGAGCAATCGTATACTGAGTGTTTAAAACGGTACCCTGTTTTACCATATTGTTGTAGGCTTTAATCTTTTTCAATACAGCAGGATCAGTAATACCTGTTGTTGAAACAGTCTTACCAGCCTTCAATGCGGCTTTCTGGGTATCATTCAATGCTTTTGTGACACTTTTATCCTTCAATAGACTAGTTGCTTGCTTTTGAATTTTGGCTGTTTGTTTCTGTTTCTTTTTCTGCGCATCTTCCGCATTCTTTGTTGCCTTGTCCAAAGCAGTCTGTCTGGCAGAATTTTCGCTTTTAGCAACAGATAATTGTTGATCCAGAAACTTATTTTGGTATACGTAACTAGCCTGACCAGATTTAGCGCTAATCAATGTGCGCTGTTCCTGAGTAGTAGCATTCTCAGCATTCTTCTTAGCCAATGTAGCATTTTCTACTTTTTGTTTTGCGGTATTGTCTTTAGAAGTAGCACTATTATAATTGCTTACAGCTTTATCATAAGTCTTCTGTGCAGAAGCCTGAGCTTTCGCATCTTTATTATATTTCTGTGCATCCTTTAATAACTGTCCAGTCAACCCTTTCGTAGAAACTGTTTTGCTAGAAGAAACACTCTTGTTGATTGTCTGTTCCTGTTTTAATTTTGCGTTATAATCTTTGGCAGCTTTTAGTGCAGAGCCTTTTAATTGCTTCAAAAGAGAAGAACTAATCGGTTGTCTCTTTTTAATTGCACTATTTACAGCAGAAACAACACGACTGGACACACCTTTCTTCGTTGCATTTTTAAGAGCATTAGCAGATGTATTTGTAACTTTCTTGGCATCTTTACTTAAAGTAGCACCAGAATTTGACGTGGATGTTTTGGCAGTCTGCAATATTTTGTTTGCAGAAGATTTTTCTTTTGCGGCGGTTGATTTTGATGCGGCAGTTTTAGCCTGTTCATCTTGTGCTTTCTTTAATGCATCCGTAGTTTTCTTAACTTCTGGATTATTTGCCTTTGTAAGTTTCTGTAATTGAGCAATAGCAGAACCACCCATAGAAGATGTTGATTGTACAGCAGAGAGAGATTTAAGTTTACGTTCTAATTTGTCAATCTTTTTCTCTGCTTCCTCTGTAGGAATATTCATTAACTCTTGGAATGCTTCATATTGTTCTGTTCTTAAATCTTGAACCGCTCTACGGCAATTCTGAGCAGCTTCATAATATTCTTGGTATTTCTGGACTGCTTCAGCTAATGCTTTGCCATACGCGCTAGAAGTGTCCATGTCTTCTACAGAAAACGTACCATTTTGGACAAGCTTCTTATACTTGGAAGGAATAGACAGGGATTGTGTATTATCATTATCATCTTGATATATATACTTTTTAGCTACAGCATTTGCTTTCTCAAGATAAGCACTATATCCTTTTTGGTTAGCAACGATTTCGTTATCAATTGCAGTAATCTTCTTTTGTAACTGTGCGGATTTATATGCAGATGAAACAAAATCAGTGATTGTTGCTGCGATTTCCTCAACCTTACTCTTGGCTCTGTCGAGAGCAACCTTAATCCAGTCAAACGCCTGAGATGACTGTTTTACCGCTTTGGTATTGGTATTTACTGCCGATGTATTTTGCTTGGTTGCGGTTGTGTTGGATTTGGTTGTGTTGGTTTTGGTTGGAGTAGAACCTTTATAGGTTGTTTTCCCAGAAGCAATATTCGCCTGTTGAGCAGAAATACCCCCGCGAACCATTGCTGTACCACTTGCTTTAGCCAAACCACGGCTATTTACAAATCCTCTTTCCAGCAATGATTCTGACTGCAAATGATTAAAAACGATGCTTCCGGCAGGTATATATTTAAACTCTGCTCCGTTATCACCAACGGTTTCCCATGTTCCAGTAAATGGATTTACAACTATTTCTCTTCCTAATTCGCCTACAAGTGTCATACCACCTGTTTTTGTTCCCCAGTTACCATTTGCATTTGCATGACCGACCAAGTGAGGATAATGCGCTGTTCCGCTTGCATGAGCAGTACCATTTAAGCCATGCGCTCCACCAGACGGTGGTGTACTGTTTTCCCAGTTCACATGACCTGTAGCAGTAAAATATGTCTTAACCTGAGAAATGTCATTTCCCCAACTTACAGTACCTTTTGAGACATGCATTTGTGATGCCCATGCATCAACTGCACCTGTTTGATTATCCCAAGTAACCGTACCTTTTGACTGTTTCTCTTCTGCCGCATAAGCATCAACTAAGGCAGAATCAACACCTGCTTTAACAAGAATTTCAGGAGTAATTCCTTGTATAGAAGAAGCTATTGTTGCTTCAGATGCTCCATCTATACCAAGCTGTGCTTTGATTTCCGGTGACAGACTTTGAATTTCACTTACCAGACTATCGACTTTACCTTGTGCTTCAGAAGTATCTGCGCCAACTTCGGCTTGTAATTCAACGTTATTTTTAGCTTCTTGGAATTGTTGTAACAGAGATAAGGCATTACCTATTTCGCCATTTACCTGAGATGCATCTATAGTCATAACAGTAGGCGCTTCTAACATTTGCTTCTGAGTTATACAATATTGAATAATAGCGTTTGCATCATCAACCTCAGAAGAATCAACAGGTAAAGTTGTTTTATATTCCTGCATCTGGGAAATGGTATTTTCCAGAGTAGATATCTTATCCTCTGTACTCTCTATGTCTGATACATCAATCTGAATGTTCAAATCTTGATTTCCATCAATAGATTCAAGTCTATCTTTTGCTTCTCCAGCAGCCATACCCAAGTCGCCAAGCGTTTTTATTGCTTCGTCAGCCCAGTCAAACTGACCACCAAATTCTTCCATTTCACCAAACATGGCTTGAACCATTGGTAAGGAAAGATTAAGCCCATCAGCAAAATCTTGCATAGTACGTTGACCAGCAATTTTATATTCACCGCTTGCTTCATCCAATTCCATGAGTCCTGCTTTAGTTGCTTTGGCACAAAACTCAGCAACATCTAATCCAGTTCTGTTGCCTTTAGAATCATGGTTGAAATAATTCTCAATACTATCTATATAAGAAGAGACTGCTTCTGCATCTTGAGAGTCTATCGTATCAGGAACAAGAAACTCGACTGCCGCTTTATATGATTTCTTACCGATACGACCATAGTCTTCTGAATCTGTATTCTGTGTTACATCCTCAATATGATTCAATGCGCTCATGGCATCATCAAACATATCTCCAGATTCAGAAGTATTTTGTTTATCAAGCCAATTCTGATAAGCTCCAGTAGCTTCACGCAAGGATGCTGATAAAATGTCAAGCTGAGAACACTGATTTACAATGGTGTCATTTTCAGACAATAGTGCGTCAATACTTGATTGGATTGCCTGTGCATTTTCACCTTTCGCATTATTCAGATTTCTTAACTCATCCTGTAACTTTTCAATCTCAGCAATGTTTTCCATATACTGATTCTGTTTTTCCAGTTTCTGATTCTCGTTCGTCTGAATTGCTTCCTCTGCTTTGGCTTTCTGTAACTCTTGTACTTTTTCGGCATTCAACTGTAAAGCACCGTTGTTATATTCCAGTGCAGAAGTGTAATCTTTCAACTCGTCTGAATTAAAATCTTCTATAGAAATGGATTTACCTGTACTTTGGGAAGATAATACAGAATTTACCGTATTGATCTGGGAAAGAAGTGTATTTGCACTATCAGATACTGATTGGAATGAATCTGCTATTTCTTCTACAGCAGCAGACGACTGACCGCTTAATACTCCAAGATTTACAAGAGCCTGTGCAAGATCATCAGTGCTGATTCCTGCCTGTTCAGCAGCCTGTGATAGATAATTGATCGAATCAATATCACCAGAATTTATCGCTGCTTTGAAATCCACATCTGACATATTCAGATTTTTTACTTCATCCGCTACAGATCGTAAATGTTTTTGATAACCATTCAGGTATTCTTGTCCATCACTACTAAGAGCCGCATTAAATTCATTAGCTTTAATTGCCGCCTTATCAAGCTGACCAGAGACATCCTCAAACAATGCGCTGTATTGTGACAGGTCACTGCCTTTCAGTAAGCCTTGAACAGATTGATTTATTTTGTTGTAATAATCATTCGCTTTTGCAACTTCTTCTGTACTTCCGCTGGCAACTGCATCATTATAGTTCTCTACAGCTTTTGCATAGTTATTGAGCCATTCCGCAGCAGTTTTACCGCCAAAATCTGTTTTATCAGTCTGCAACTCCGCTTTCATTGCCTGGTTATAAAGCTCCTGGTATTCGTCAAGTGTTGCTTTTGCTTTATTTAATCCATCGGAAGCATCCTGGTAAAATCCTTGAAACAAATCTACATTCCCAGTTTCATCCATTGCATGACGGACATCCGACATAAACGAATTCAGTGTTTCGTTTGCCTGTGATGCATCACCTTCGAAATAAACGGTCACACGACCATAAGAATCTTCTTCGGCATTTATGCCTTTACCCTCGTATTTTTTTATGATCTCCTGTAATCTGTCTGCATCTTCCCAGGAAGAAGAAAAGCTCTGTCCCAGATAGGTACGGGATTCTTTCTCCATCTCTTTTTTTGCAGTCTTTATCCCGTCAAGATTTTCATTGAGGAATCTTTCTGCCTGTGCATCTGCAAGTTCTTTCAGCTTTTCAATCTGAACATCCAGGGAACCATTTACAAGATCAATCCCCTCTGCCTGGGAACCATAAGATTCTGATAACTGGTTCTGGATATCAAGAAGCTGTGATTTTGTGTCATAGGCTTCCTGTTCTGTCAGTTTTCCAGAATCAAGAGCAGATTTAAGTTCTGTAATTTTTTCAATGTTAGACTGGATAGATGAATTGGATTCTTCCCACTCAGAAGCTGCCTGTTTTGCTGAATTGACAGCTTCCTGCACAGATTTCTGATATGCGTTCCAAGCACCTACCGCAGCGGTCACACCGACCGTAACCAAGCCTACCGGATGTGCAGATAGAACACCCCATAAACCTTGAAGCCCACCGCCTAAAGCTGTCACCTGTGCCGCCGTATTCTGGAATAAGGTGATAAGATGCGTGATAGCATAAGTTGCTCCTGCTGTTCCTAAGCCTGTTAATGCCGTTTTAATAAGGTCTGTCTCTCTGGCGAAATCAGATGCAGCCGTTGCACCTTCCAGAAATCCTGAATAAAGCTCATCTGTAATGGTATCTGTTGCAAGCAGTTCCAGACTGTTTTTCAGCTTGTTTGTCTTAGCTTCCAGACTGTCCAGATAAGCACCAAATTTCTCTTCTGTTGCTCCTTCACTGTTGGCTGCTACACTGGTGTATTTCAGCACACGGTCATAATTCTCCATAAGAACTAAGAAGTTTTCGGATTGTCGTGTTCCGGCAAATGCTTTACTAATCGCAGCCTGCTGTACAGAGGAATAATTCTTCCATCCAGCCGCCACTTCATCTAACACTGTCTGGAAGTTCCGGAATTCCTGGTTGGAATCCCTTAATTTAATCCCCAAAGAATTCAGTACGATCTCAACATCAGATAGATCTTCAATCGTTCCGTCTTCACCAACGCTGGACAGATTTCCTGCTTTGATATCTCTCATCCTTGCAAAGATTGTCTTGTAACTTTCACCAATAGAAGTCATGCTTCTCTGGGTAACTTCACCTGTAGTTGCAAGAATCGCAAGGAGCCTGTCCATGCTTAACCCAGCAAGGTCAGCACTGGTCGCAGTCCTTGACATTGCTTCCGCAAGACCTCCGGCAGAAGTCGCACTTACAAGGTCAATGGAACTAAGCTTGTCTGTGATCTTTGAAACATCCTCTACCGCCACACCATAGCCGTTCATTGCAGAAGTAAGATATTCTGTTGCATCGGCAGAATCAATCTGACCAAGTTTAGATAGTTTTACAGAATCAGCTATCAGAGTATTAGTTTCTTCTGCGCTTTTACCTTGTCTCAGCCATGCATCCGCCGACTCTGCTACACTGGTTGTCAGACTGCCCAGTTCATTTCCAAGTTCTCTGTATCCAGAGATCATATTCTTTGCTTCTGAACGTGAACTTCCTGTCGCAAGCTGTAACTGGACTGATGCATCATCAAGCTCTTTTACTGTCTCGATGGCTTTTCTTCCTGCATCCTCAATCTTATCAATCCCACGTTCCAAAAGATTTGCAAGTGTATACGCACTGAACGCATCCCTGACTGTGCCGCCAAAAGCTGTAAATATATCCTGTCCCTGTTGTCCTGCACGGTTGATGTTCTGGATATTATTCAGAAGAGCATTACTATTATTCCCTGAACCCTGTACCGGGATTGTGATAGGATTCTGGTTCACCTGATGCTGGATCTGGCTGTTTATCTGTGAAACATTTACCTGTACATCAATCTCAAGATTGATGATTCCTGCAACCGCTGCCCTGATCTGGCTTTCAATATCGGAAGCGTCTACACGGAACTGTACAGGAAGGTCAATCCCACTGACAGCAGCCTGTAAATCCGATTCTATATCAGCTTTATCAACATCCACTTTAATTTTTACCGGGAAATCATCAGCAGAAATGCCTTGAACCGCATTACGGATATCTGTTTCGATTTCAGATTTATCCAGATCAACTTTAATCTTTACTGGTTCACCCGAAGCAGAAGAAGCTTCACTGAGAGCTGATCTGATATCAGAAATAATAGAATCTTTGTTGATTTTTACATCAATCTCAAACTCTGTTTTCAGTTCATCCGAAGCAGAATTGATATTTGCTCTCAAGGTGTCCATCATACGGTCAAACATTGGTACAATATCACCGTAAGCCTGTTCTTTGATATCAAACTGCTGTTTTGGTGTCATGTCATCAAAAGACAGGGACTGCGCAATATCAGCCCGGGCAGCTTTTAACGTATCAAATGCTTTTACAACCTGATCCACCTGATTTGTGATATCACTTGCAAAATGCTCCGGAAAAAGCGTTGTCATTTCATCCCAGATGGAATCTATACTGACTCCTTTTGTTGCATCACGGACAATTTTCCCTATATTCGCATTGGAGATTTCTTTATATAAGTCTTCTCCCATTGCGGATTTCAGCTCATCAGAAATATAAATCTTCTTGTCCTTGAAATAAGAATAGAATTGGTCATATATTCCCATCTTGTCCTGGATTACCTTTGCATTTTTGCTGACAGTCTCCGCCATAGCATCAAGCCCGGAAATAAAGCCGTTATTCTTATCAAATACAAACTGTTTACCGTTCCAACTCTTAGCAAGCTCATCAAGCATGGAATCCATCTGGGATTTCAGCTTGCTCACAACATTTTTATTATTGATGTTAAAGCCTGCTGCCAGCTGTTTTGCCATATCCCCGGTATCAAGCTTTGCAGATTTCAAACCACGTTCAATACTTTTTACTAAGTCTTTCGCCTGCTCTGTTGCGGATTTATCTATTTCAAGTGATACCTTTATTTTTCTTGGTTCGTTTATCAATTTATTTAATTTTTGCTCAGCTTCACTGGCATCCAGGTCAGCTTGCACATTAACTCTAAAATCGTCCGCCATACCTTCCCTCCATTCAAATCGCTTTTAACAGCTTGTCAATACCCATTGTTTTATACATATAGTCATATGCATACTGATATAACAATGGCATCTTATCAATCTTCTCATTCCAACCTTTTTGAAAATCGATTACTGCTTGGACTGCTTTTGTCCTCTTTTCCAACAGTTCCATAACTTGTTTGTGCAATTCATTGTTCCTATTTCTGCTCATATTAAGGGCATTAATCAGATCAACTTCATTTTCAACACTCATCCCAATAGTATCAATTAACGTATTTTTCTCTTCATCGGCTAATCTATCCCAAAAACCCTTAACTAAGAAATCATTTACGATAGCAGGAATCTCTTTTAATTCGCCGTCTTCTTTATAAAACTCAATTCCATACTCGGATTTCATTCGCTCGAAATAATCTTTCTTATTAATCACATTATATATCTTGATATCTTTAATCTCATTTTCGGCGATATCAACATACTGATCTCCCCAGATACCAACTCTATATAATTTTGCAATCTCTGCATCCGTTCCAAAGCCCTCTCTGACCTCTGTAATCATTCCTAATACAGCACCACCAGACTGTAGGACAATCAAAACTGTATCACCTACATGTGGCTCAATTTTAATTTCATTGTTTATATCTTGTATATTTTCTTGCATTGTATTTCCTCCTTTAACTGAATCGTTTGGAAAACGATTCTTGAATATTTTTTTCAACATCTGATTTTGTTTTCTCCCAGAAACCACCATTACCAAGCAGACCATTATCCTCTGCATAACCATATATTGTCTGTGTGTCTCTTCCAGATGGATTATAAACATAAGATGTGTCAAGACTGATTGTCCCGCACAGACTATCTCCACTGCCAGAGATTTCCTGCTGGACACTCTCTGCTAACTGACCTGTCCTTTTATATCGACCTTCGGGCGAATTATAAAAATTGTCTACATTCTGCTTTGCATCTTGATAAGACTTATCAATTGTCTCCTCAAGCGCATCACGCACCTCATTTTGGAGTGCTTTTTTCAATGCACCCCATGAATTAAAACTCCTTGCCATATTCTATTTTCCCTTCAAAATGTGATATTGTTGTCGATATGCCATATTATGATTTAGTTTGATTTGATATTTGATAACCAAGATTCTGATTTAAATTTGAGAATTTTATAAAGATTATTTATTTTCTGAAGCTCTGAAATATCCGTTGTAGAATAATATTTTTCGTTTAAAATCTTAATAAGAAATGTGTAAGAATTTTCATCTAATTCCACTATCACTATGTCAATCACTCCTTCACGATTTCGTCAACTGTTTTAAGAAACGTCCCTTGTAAAAACTCATGTGTTTTCTTGATTTGCTCAGGTTTGAGCTTGCGCTCACCTTTGAGCCATTTACTGCATGTCGATAATTCACATCCAATATAATCAGCAAAAAACTTAATCATGATTCCATTTTTATCTAAATACTTTTTTACAATTTCATTCAAAGTATTCACTGTTATTTCCTCCTTTTCAACAAATTGTATATTCCGACCACTGAGAGCAGACTGCACGGTGTTTTAGTGCACGCTTTCCGCTCATTCAGTGCACTCTTTCCGGTATGGTGAACACTCCGTTCCCGAAAAAATAA
>NZ_JBQHXR010000032.1:0-26065 GCF_052063365.1 Blautia sp. HCP3S3_G3
AAGATTTTTTACTAACCGTGCAAAGTCAGTAATCTTATTTTACTCTGAGGTATTTTTTTCTCAACCTTCTTTCTCGGAATTCCTTATATTTGAATTATACAAGAAGCTCCTGTTCTGAACAGAAAATTGAAATGCAGCAATACACTATCTAGAGTGAATTTTCAAACACACTCTAGCATCTGTTATTATTATATCCTCTATTTTTTTCCATGTATATAGAATAAAATGCCATATATATTGCAAAAAATGCTTTAACTAATTTCTATAAACACACAACTCCGCTTATGTGAACGTATCCTGCTCTGTAGAATTCTCCGCTACAGTGGATTAGCTTTAATAATATAATCCCGCTCCGCCAAAGTGTGATCCTGCCCGGAGGACTTTATTGTATTACAGAAAAATGCAAAGCACTTTCCTGTAATATAATAAAACAACGCAGGCATACAGAATTTCTTCCTTTCGTATACCTGCGTTGTGGAACGTGTTTGAAAATTGCTTTCCGACAGATGTGCATCGCAATTTCAAACACACTCTAAGATTCATTCCATAAAAACAATATGTTATTTTTTCAGTCTTCTGTACTGCCGCTGTCTGATATGGATATCAAATTTACTGAAGCTTTGCGAATGCCTGATCCAGATCTTCAATAATATCATCAATATGTTCCGTACCGATGGAAAGACGAATGGTATTCGGTTTGATACCTGCTGCAAGCTGTGCTTCTGTGCTCAGCTGTGCATGAGTCGTGGTAGCCGGGTGAATAACCAGTGATTTCACATCAGCAACATTTGCAAGAAGCGAGAACAGTTCCAGACTGTCGATGAATTTCTGCGCTTCCTCTGCTCCGCCTTTAATCTCAAAGGTAAAAATAGATGCTGCACCATTTGGAAAATATTTTTCATATAATGCATGCTGCGGATGATCCTTGAGAGAAGGATGATTTACCTTTTCTACCAGTGGATGTTTCTGCAGATAATCTACAACCTTAAGCGCATTCTCCACATGACGGTCGAGACGAAGGGAAAGCGTTTCCAGCCCCTGGAGAAGGATAAAAGCGTTAAACGGAGAAATCGTCGCACCTGTATCACGAAGGAGAATTGCGCGTATATAGGTTACAAACGCAGCTGGTCCCACAGCTTTCGTAAAGGAAACGCCATGGTAGCTCGGGTTTGGCTCGGTAAGATGCGGAAATTTACCGGAACCTTCCCAGTCAAATTTACCGCTGTCCACAATCACACCGCCCAGAGAAGTTCCATGTCCGCCGATAAACTTTGTTGCAGAGTGAACAACGATATCTGCACCATGTTCGATCGGACGAATGAGATACGGAGTTCCAAAGGTATTATCAATAACCAGCGGAATCTTATTCTCATGCGCGATTTCAGCAATTGCGTCAATATCCGGAATATCAGAGTTTGGATTTCCCAGAGTTTCCAGATAAATAAATTTCGTATTCGGACGAATCGCGGATTTTATCTCCTCAAGATTATGAGCATCCACAAATGTAGTATCGGTTCCATAGTCACGAAGTGTGGTATCCAGAAGATTGTAGCTGCCTCCATAAATGGTATTCTGTGCAACCACATGGTCACCCTGCTTCGCCAGTGCCTGAATTGTATAAGTAATCGCTGCGGCACCGGATGCCACTGCCAGACCTGCCACACCGCCCTCCAGAGCTGCGACACGATCTTCAAAAACGCCCTGCGTCGAATTAGTAAGACGACCGTAAATATTTCCTCCCTCTGCAAGACCAAAACGTGCTGCTGCCTGCGCGCAGTCCTTAAACACATAAGAAGTTGTCTGATAAATCGGCACGGCACGTGCATCTGTCGCAACGTCCGGCTGTTCCTGTCCTACATGAAGCTGTAATGTTTCAAATCTGTAATTTTTCTTTGCCATATCTATATACCTGTGATATTCCGGTGAGGAATCCAGTGAATCCCTCACCGGAAAGTCACGAATCCTTTCTTTTCTATTTTATCTATTTTATCTTTTTTATTTCGTCTTTCTCATTCTGAAATTATTTCTTCTATATGGGGTATTCCGTACTCTGCGGCTGCGAAAACGTATTTGAAATTTCCTTCCGCCATCTGCACGCCCCAATCTGAGGGATATTTTCGCGCCTTTAATCAACATCTAACACATTCGTCCGTTACGGAAATTTTCTCTCAACAACTTTTCAAATAATCGATTCATAGTATCCTCCAGTTACCTGTCTCTTCCCCTTTATTCATATTTATTTAGTAGGTATGTTGGAATATTACCATTTATTTCCTACTTTGTCAATATGTTTTATGAATTTTATTTTGGTATTGTGGTACACGCTCTAGATTTATGGTTACCAATACATCGTAAAACAGGCAGGTCAGATGTATTATTTATATCATTGCGAAGATATGGATTCACCTATATAATAATCATGTATCAAAAATAGTTTCGGAAATGTTTTAGCAGGAATTTTTTTTCATTTGCTTTCAGTGTGAATTATCAAGGGAGGTGGCTCTTATCCTGTCTTTATCAGAACCAACAGAAAAATCCGGGTATCTTCTTGAAGAATACCGGCTTTTTCATATCAAAGACCGTACAGAACGTGAATATCACTATCATTATCATGATTTTCACAAGGTGATCGTTTTCCTCTCAGGAAAAGTCACCTATCATATTGAAGGAAAATCCTATCACCTGAAGCCATGGGATATCCTTCTGGTGAACCGGGGCGCTATCCACAAACCGGAAATCGATACCTCTGTTCCTTATGAACGCTTCATTCTGTGGATCCGGGAAGATATTCATGATCAGGCCCTGACCACCTGCTTCCAGCGTGCACATGACCGCAGTTTTAACCTTATTCGTCTCCATTCACAGATGCAGGAACGGCTGAAAGACATCCTTCTGGAACTGGAGAGCTCTTTTCACGAAGAAGCGTTCTGCTCGGATCTGTTAAACCATGCTCTGTTTTCCCAGTTTATGGTGTACCTGAACCGGATTTTTCTGGAAGAAAATTATACGATCGACCGAAAATCCTATACCTTCGATTCCCAGGTGGAAAATCTGGTCCGCTATATCAACCGGAATCTTGATCAGGATCTGTCCATTGATGCTCTTGCCCGGAAATACTATCTCAGCAAATATCATATGATGCGGAAATTCAAAGAGGAAACCGGCTATACCATGCATAATTACATCGTCAGTAAACGTCTTCTCATGGCACGCTCCCTGATCACGCAGGGAACTCCTGTTATGAAAGCCGCACAGCAGAGCGGTTTTCGGGATTATACCACCTTTGTCCGCGCCTATAAAAAACAATTCGGCGTATCCCCAAGCAAAGCTTAAGGGGATACGCCGAAAAAACAGAATCATTCCACTTTTCATTCTTTATTCACAGAATCCTGCAAAACAGGATTCTATTTTTATTGCTCTCGCTGCTGTCTCAGACTTTCACAGCTATTTTATACCCTGGTGGCCATCTCAGACTTTCGCAGCCTTACGTCCGCAGCACTGTTTATATTTCTTACCGCTTCCGCATGGACACGGATCATTCGGGTATACTTTGATTTCTTTTCTCTGAACCGGTTTTCTTACAGAGGAATCATCCTTATTGGTTCCAGTTACCTTGGCAACCTGTTCACGCTCAATCTTCTGTTCTACATGTACATGATAAAGCATCCGCACAGTGTCTTCCTGAATGGAATTTGTCATGTTATTGAACATCTCATAAGCGCTCATCTTATATTCAATAACCGGATCACGCTGGCCATATGCAGCAAGTCCGATACCCTGACGAAGAATCTCCATGTCATCAATGTGATCCATCCACTTGCTGTCAATGCATTTCAGCAGTACCACACGCTCCAGCTCACGAAGCTGCTCTGCTTCCGGGAATTCGGACTCTTTGGCTTCGTAAAGCTTCACTGCTTCTTCCTTGATCTCATGTTTCATCTCATTCCTGCGTTTACCTTTGACTTTTTCAGCGGTCACAGGCTGGATCGGAATGATTGGAAGAAGTACGGAATTGAATTCGTCCACATCCCATTCTTCAGAATCCACGTCATCGGAGAAGCACATATCTACAGTACTGTCCACGATATCCGTAATCATCTTGTAAATGGTATCACGCATATTCTCTCCGTCCAGAACCTGGCGGCGTTCTTTGTAAATGATCTCACGCTGCTCGTTATTCACCTGGTCATAATCCAGCAGGTTCTTACGAATACCAAAGTTGTTAAACTCAATCTTTTCCTGTGCTTTTTCAATTGCACTGGAAAGCATTTTATGTTCGATCTGCTCATTCTCCTCGACACCGAGAGAGGTAAATACCTTCATCAGACGCTCGGAACCAAACAGACGCATCAGATCATCTTCCAGAGAAATGTAGAAACGGGATTCACCCGGATCTCCCTGACGTCCGGAACGTCCGCGAAGCTGATTGTCAATACGTCTGGACTCATGGCGCTCTGTACCGATGATCTTCAGACCACCAGCTTCTCTTGCCACTTCATCCAGTTTAATATCGGTACCACGGCCGGCCATATTGGTGGCAATGGTAACTGCTCCGGCCTGTCCGGCCTGTGCAACGATCTCAGCCTCCAGCTCATGGAACTTGGCGTTCAGCACGTTATGCTGGATACCTTCTCTGCGGAGCATTTTGCTTAACAGCTCAGAAGTCTCGATGGTAATCGTACCGACAAGAACCGGCTGCTGTTTGTCATGCGCCTCTTTGACCGCACGGACAACCGCATTAAATTTCTCTTTCTTCGTCATGTAAACGGCATCATCCAGGTCTTTACGCTGAACCGGCTTGTTAGTAGGAATCTCTACAACGTCCATGCCGTAAATATCACGGAACTCTTTTTCTTCGGTAAGCGCAGTACCGGTCATACCGCCCTTCTTGTCATATTTGTTGAAGAAGTTCTGGAATGTAATCGTTGCAAGGGTCTTGCTCTCGCGTTTTACCTTCACATGCTCCTTCGCCTCAATTGCCTGATGAAGTCCGTCAGAATAACGGCGGCCCGGCATGATACGTCCGGTAAATTCATCGACGATCAGAATCTCGTCATCTTTTACCACGTAATCCTGATCCTTGTGCATCAGATTGTGGGCACGAAGAGCCAGAATGATGTTGTGCTGGATCTCCAGATTCTCCGGATCTGCCAGGTTCTCAATATTAAAGAATTTCTCAACCTTATGGACACCCTGCTCGGTAAGGTTTACCACCTTGTCCTTCTCATTGACAACAAAATCACCAGTCTCAATGACTTCCTCACCCATGATGGCAGCCATCTTGGTCATTTCATGACTCGCTTCTCCGCGTTCCAGCTGCTTCGCAAGAATATCGCAGACTTCATAAAGCTTGGTGGATTTGCCGCTCTGACCGGAAATGATCAATGGGGTACGCGCCTCATCGATGAGAACAGAGTCCACCTCATCGATGATACAGTAATGCAGATCTCTCTGCACCAGCTGTTCTTTATAAATTACCATGTTGTCACGAAGATAGTCAAAACCGAGTTCGTTGTTGGTAACATAAGTAATATCACATCCATATGCCGCACGGCGCTCTTCCGGCTTCATATCATTCAGAACCACACCTACTGTCAAACCAAGAAATTCATGAACCTTGCCCATCCACTCGGCATCTCGTTTTGCCAGGTAATCATTGACTGTGACAATGTGTACACCTCTGCCTTCCAGGGCATTCAGATAAGCCGGGAGTGTAGATACCAGGGTTTTACCTTCACCGGTTTTCATTTCTGCGATACGTCCCTGATGAAGGATGATTCCGCCGATGATCTGTACCCGGTAATGCTCCATGCCAAGTACACGCTTCGCTGCTTCACGAACTGTTGCAAATGCTTCTGGAAGCAGGTCATCCAGAGTCGCACCTTCTGACAGGCGTTTTTTGTACTCTCTTGTCTTGTCCCGAAGCTGTTCATCTGTTAACTTCTGCATCTCCGGGCGCAGAGCTTCTGTCTTCTCCACCAGAGGCATAATGCGCTTCACCTCGCGCTGGCTGTGCGTCCCGAATACTTTTGAAAAAACATTCATAGATTTACTCCTGTTGATTGATAGATTTGTATTTATAGGATTGATGCTGGTACAGCGTTTTCAAAACAGTGATGTACCAGTCTGTCCGCGCTGTTCGCTCATAACCAGATAGTTATACGAATTATATTCTATCACTTTCCGGAAAGGAACACAATAAATTTTTGATGAATAAAATATGTATATGCGAACAGGCCCCCGGGACTGTTATTCCTTCCCGGGGGCACTGACTACTTACTTATTCCTGTTTTAACAGTTTATACTTCCGGCTCGATCAGTCCGTAAGTATTTCCCTTACGCTTGTAGACTACATTCACCTGGTCTGTTTCTGCATTTACAAATACGAAGAAATTATGTCCGAGAAGTTCCATCTGTACACATGCATCTTCCGGATACATCGGCTTGATGTCAAATTTCTTGGTACGGATGATTTTTACTTCTTCATCTTCTTCATACTCTCTGTCCAGATATTCCTTCTGGAAGTTGCCTGCAGCCTGCTGTCTGTCTACGATTTTATTTTTGTATTTGCGAAGCTGACGCTCGATCACCTCTTCTACAAGGTCAATAGACACATACATGTCATTGCTTACCTGTTCCGAACGGATGATATTGCCTTTCATCGGAATCGTTACTTCGATTTTCTGTCTTTCTTTTTCCACACTTAAAGTTACTACAACTTCGGTGTCAGGAGTGAAATACCGTTCCAGCTTCCCGAGCTTGTCCTCAACGGCTGTCTTAAGGCCCTCAGAAACTGTAAGATTCTTTCCGCTAATAATAAATTTCATGCTTCCATCCCCTTTGCTGTTTGATAGGTTTATTATATCACATCTTCCTGGATTTTAACATCATTTTACAAAAAATTCATAATTTTATCTGAACTTTTTGTATAAAACTCCCTGTCTGTAATGAGAAAACAAACTCGTACACAAAATTCATGAACCAAAGCGAGTTTGAAAATCCCTCTGGATAAATCGCTTTTCAGCATCATTTTGTTCACAGAAACTCAGCGTACATTCTGCCGCACAAAAGCTCTGGCATTTTCGAAGAAAATTTTATCTGTCAGCCTGCTGCCGAATCCCGCTTTTTCCATCGCTTCCCGAATCAGGGGAAGCGATTCTATTCCATGAAATCCCTGCGGGAACCGATTGCTGCTTCCATCCAGATCCCCACCGAAAACAAGTGCATCCTCTCCGCCCAGATTCAGAATATAATCCATATGGCGCAGCACATCTGTAATGGTCGGGTTTTCTCCTACAAATGGTGCAAACATGTTCATACCGATCAGACCTTTTCTGCGGATTAGTTCCTGAATCTGATCCTTTCTAAGATTTCTTGGACAGTTACAGATTTCTCTTACATTCGAATGCGAAGCGATCACCGGAACATCCGTCATCTGAAAAATTTCTTCTGCTCCCGCATCCGAAAGATGGGAAATATCCAGCACAATTCCCTGATTGATCAGCATACGCACGGTTTCTCTTCCCTCATCTGTGAGTCCCTTTTTCTGATTCGCTGCTGATCCGCAGGCATACTGATTTTCGTAATTCCAGGTCAGCATGGCAAAACGGATGCCCAGTTCGCGCACTTCTGACGCATAGCTTCCCATCAGAGACAAATCTTCAATGGACAAAAATGCCGCTGCTTTTCCCATCTGATGGGCCTGCTCCATTTCTTCACCGGTTCTGCACCAGACAAGCTGATCCTCTTCTGCTTTCATCAGAGAAACAGCCCTGTCATAAAGCCGGAGAAAGCTTTCGTCCACCTTTCCTTCTTCAATGACTTTGAAATCATTCCAGATAGCAAAAATCTGAGTATATTTTTCAGCAAATCCGCGGGCTCTTTTTAAATCGATATTGCACTGATTCTCTCCCAGAGTTCCCTGATTCTCCGGCATATTTACCAGTGTATCCGCATGGCAGTCAAAGTAATTCATTGTTCTTCCCCCATTATCATTATTTGTACAATTATAATATAAAAAATTATAACAACATGGAAGATTTTGTCAAGTTTTACATAAATGCTATTGTTATTTTGCCATATTTCCTTTAATATGAATGGTACACGCCCCTTTGCCAAAAAACTGGAAACAGAACGGTTGGGCAGCTATTCGGGCATGCCAATTTATACTTTCAGGAGTTTATTATGAAACAAACAGCAAAATTTGAATGGAAATCTTTTTTCCGGGCAGTGATCACTCTTGCCCTGCCCATTGCACTGCAAAATCTCCTGTCTACCACAGCAAGTATGGTGGACACCATCATGATCGGAAGTCAGGGGGAACTGGCAGTTGCCGCTGTGGGAATCTGTTCCCAGATTACTTCTCTGTTCTTCTCCAGTTATTTTGGATTTGCCGGAGGAGCTTTGCTTTTCTTTGCACAGTACTGGGGTGCCAAAAATATCAAAGGAATCAACCGGACCTTTGGCATTTCTCTTCTGTGTATGCTGGTCGTTGCTTTATTGTTCGGCGGTGTCGCTGTCACCAATCCGGCACTGCTGCTGCGCATTTATACCGATAAGAATAATATTATCCAGATTGGAATTCCTTACATACGAATCGTAGGATTTTCTTATCCGATCACCGTTCTGGTTCTGATCATGAACTTCCTGCTTCGCTCCACCGAGCGTGTAAAACCGCCTCTGATCTGCTCTATGGTAGGTCTGTCAGTCAATTTCTGTCTGAACTGGACCTTGATCTACGGACGCTTCGGACTGCCTGCCATGGGTGCGTCGGGAGCTGCTGTTGGAACACTGGCTTCCAGTCTGGTCAATTTTATTCTTCTGTTGATTCTTCTTTTGAGGGATCAGGAGACCGTACGGCTTCGTCTGAAAGATATGTTTGACTTTGGAGATATGTTCATCGGCACTTACCTGAAAAAATGCCTTCCAATCATCTGCAATGAATTTTTCTATGGCATCGGGCAAATGCTGATCAATATCGTTATCGGCCGTCAGTCTGAATCTGCCATTGCCGCCATGGCGGCTTTCCGCGTACTGGAAGGATTTGTATTTGCTTTCTTTGGCGGACTGGCAGATGCCAGCTCCGTGGTGGTAGGAAAAGAAATCGGAGCCGGAAATCATATGAAGGGTTACCAGAGTATGAAAGCATTCTCCATCCTGTGTCCGGTGATCACCTTCATCATCGTCGGCATCGGCCTGATTTTCAATCATCCGCTGCTGTCACTGTTCGGACTCGGAGAAGAAGCCTTATTTTATGGAAAATACATGATTGCCATTTATCTGGCCGCAGGAACCGTGCGAACCTGCAACTACATTATGAACAGTTGTTACCGTGCCGGAGGCGAACCTGTTTTTGGAACAGTCCTGGAAATCAGCTGCCTGTTTCTGATCAGCGTACCTGCCACCTGGATCGCAGGTATGGCTCTCAAACTGCCATTCCTGGCTGTTTTCGCTTTCCTTTATACGGATGAACTGATTCGCCTGATTTTTGAACTGCGCTATACGATCAGCGGCAAATGGATCAAACCGGTAACGACAGAAGGAAAGAACGCACTGGAAGAATTTCACAGACAGCTTGCAAAAAAGAGTTAATTCTTGATACTCTGCGCCCAAACCGAACGGGTATTGTTATGACGGATTATTTCCCGAGATGCCAGATATCTTCATTATATTCCGCGATCGTACGGTCGGAAGAGAAGAAGCCGGCCTGACTGATGTTGATCAGCGTACGGCGTGTCCAGTCCATCGGATGATGAGCATAATCTGCAATGGCCTGCTCTTTGCGGACTACATAAGCGTTAAAGTCCGGAAGAGTCTGGAACCAGTCTTTTCCAATCAGTTCATTCTGCAGGCGGCGCAGATTTTCCTCCTGACCGCAGGACAGCATTTCTTCACTTGTCAGGAACTGAATGGCCCGTCGGATATTTGCATCAGTTTCATACCATTCTCTTGCACAGTAATCTCCATGCTGATAACGGCGGATGACCTGAGCACTGCTCTGACCGAAGATATAAATGTTGCCCTCCCCTACCGCGTCTGCAATCTCTACGTTCGCGCCATCCATGGTTCCCAGTGTAAGAGCACCGTTCAGCATAAACTTCATGTTGCCGGTACCGGAAGCTTCTTTGGATGCAAGACTGATCTGCTCGGAAAGATCACATGCAGGAATCATTTTTTCTGCTGCGGTTACATTATAGTTTTCGATAAATACCACCTGCAGCCATCTGGATACTTCCGGATCATTCTCAATGACTTTTGACAGAGTCAGAATTGCATGAATGATATCCTTTGCAATGGTGTAGGCAGGCGCTGCTTTTGCACCGAAAATGGCAGTTACCGGTACTTCCGGCGTATTTCCGGCTTTGATTTCAAAATACTGATGAATCAGATACAGAAGATTCAGCTGCTGACGTTTGTATTCATGAAGACGTTTGGACTGGATGGTAAAGATACTGTCCGGATTCACCGTAATATTCTGTGTATGTTTCAGCCAGTCAGCAAAAGCCTTTTTATTGTCGTGTTTGATAGCTGCCAGCTTTTTCAGAACTGTTTCATCATCTGCAAACTCCATGAGTTTTTCCAGCTCTGCAGCATCTTTTTTGAAACCGGAACCAATCAGGTTCTCGATCAGCTCTGTCAGCTCCGGATTGCATTTCAGCAGCCAGCGGCGGAAAGTAATACCATTTGTCTTGTTGTTGAATTTCTCCGGATACATCTGGTAAAAGTTATGAAGTTCACTGTTTTTCAGAATTTCCGTATGCAGTGCAGCAACTCCATTGGTGCTGTGTGTAAAATGAATATCCATATGTGCCATATGAATCATCTGGTTTCTGTCAATGATTGCGGTTGATTCATCACTGGTTCTGGTGCGGGCGATCTCATCCAGCTTTTCAATAACAGGCATCAGCTGCGGAACGACCTGCTCCAGGTAGCTTCTCGGCCATTTTTCCAGCGCCTCGGCAAGAATGGTGTGATTGGTATACGCACATACTTTTGTCACGATCTCTGCGGCTTCTTCGAATTCGATTCCTTTTTCACAGAGAAGACGGATCAGCTCCGGAATCACCATGGACGGATGTGTATCGTTGATCTGAATCGCCGCATAATCCGCAAGATCATGCAGATTGCTTCCACGTTCTTCACATTCCTCCAGAATCAGCTGCGCTCCGGCACTGACCATCAGATACTGCTGGTAAATTCGCAGAAGTCTCCCTGCATCATCACTGTCATCCGGATACAGAAACAAAGTCAGATTTTTCTCAATATCGGTTTTGTCAAAGGAAATGCCCTCGCCGATCACGGACGGGTCAATGGTATCCAGATCAAACAGATTCAAATGGTTGGTGCGCCCTTCATATCCGGTAACTGCAATCTGATAAAGTCTTGCCTGATATTCTTTTCCTGCCAGAGAAACGGGATAGGTTTTCTCCGTCATCTGCGCCCAGTCATGATCGCCCATCCAAAAATCCGGTGTCTCGCTCTGCAGCTGATTTTTAAAGTTCTGATGAAACAGTCCGCAATGATATCTCAGTCCAATGCCATCTCCCGGAAGGTTCAGAGTTGCAAGAGAATCCAGGAAACAAGCGGCAAGACGTCCAAGTCCGCCATTTCCAAGACTTGGTTCCGGCTCCACCTCTTCCAGTTCTGCCATAGATTTTCCATGGTCTTCCAGACAGTCTTTGACGCTGTCATAAAGTCCCAGATTGATCAGGTTGTTGCTCAGCAGTTTCCCGATCAGGAATTCCGCGGAAATATAGTAAAGCTTCCGTCCCTTTACCGGTGCTGTTTTCCTTTCGCTCTCTTTTTCTACAATTTTCAGAAGAGCGGTATATATACTTTCATAAGAACATGTTTCCAGATTACTTCCACACATTTCTGTCAAAACTTTTTCCATTTCATTTTTTGTTTTCATCATGATAAAATCTCCTTTCATGTGAAGCTGTCGGTAACTGATACATCAGAACTTAGACTATATAATCCACGATAAATAACCATATATTTTGCTGGTCTGCTTTCCCGATAGCACAGTTTAAGTCAGATGTATCCGCTATTTCATTTACGATGTACGAACTCATCGCTCATCATAGTTTTATCACACTTCACCAGACAATGCTTGTATAATGCCACCATATCATTGTATAATCCTATCATATTATGTATGATCAATAGGAGTGTTAAATTATGATAAATGTCGAAAAAGCTTTGAAAATTCAATATTCTGCCTATCATGAGACCAAGCGACATTCTGATACAATGTTTGCATTTAATGTCTATCCCTGTACCATTCCCGTGGATTTTCCCTTTGTTCCTCTGCACTGGCAGGACAGTGTAGAAATCATTTATATCAAACAGGGAGACGGGATCGTTCAGGTAGATTTTGAAATTTTTCATGCACAGGCAGGAGATATTTATCTGGTAATGCCAGGGCATCTTCACGGAATGAGAGGGATTTTGAAAACCCGAATGGAATATGAAAATATTATTTTTGATATGAATTTTCTCGGAAGTGATAATGTTGATCTCTGCAGTCAGAAATATCTGCAGCCTGTGCTGAATGGAAAAATTCTGCTCCCGGTACGTATCAGCACAGAAAACCCGCTGTATAGCCAGATTGCTTCATATCTGGATTCCTGCGACCGGCTTTCTGCACTGCGCACCAATGGATATGAACTGGGCGTAAAAGGAAATCTGATGTTGTTGTTTTCACTTCTTCTGCAGAATGCACCGGAAGCAGAAGCTTCTCCTGCCATAGACAGCGATCAGAAACATCTGCAGAAATTAAAAACAGTACTGGCAAGAATTGAACAGGATTTTGACAAGAAACTGACCGTTCAGGAGATGGCAGATGAATGCGGATACAGCGCCAGCCATTTTATGCGATGGTTCAAAGAGGCCACCGGCTCCGGATTTTCTGCCTATCTCATTGAATACCGGCTTGGAAAAGCAGCACGGGAGATTCAGAATACCAATAAAACCATTCTGGAAATTGCAGAACAGTCCGGTTTTGACAATCTTTCCAATTTTAACCGGCTCTTCAAAAAGCGATTTGAAATGACACCCGGACAGTTCCGGAAGCAAGATTATTAAAATAATATCGTGCCCTTTACCAGTGTTTTGAAAGTTTGATTGCAGCCATTGGCTGCGATATGTTATACTGTAGAAGAAATTATTTTAAAAGTCCCGTACAGCAGCTATGGACATGATTACATGCACAAACATTTCATTTAGTGAGATTTTTCAGAAAGAGATGAAGCATATATAATGAATAATATAAAGAAAACCATGATTTCCCATGAACTTGATAAAACAACTGCGGAAAAAGTGAAAAATGCAACAGAAAAGAAAAACTGTCAGATGCTGTTTGTTACAGCAGCAATCTGTGCAGGGTTGTTTCTGGGAATGCTGCTCAGTTCATTCATCAGTTCATCTACAGAACAGATGGTTGAACTGCGCATGAGAAGCAGATATATCTATGCAGTGCTCTTTGCGGTCTGTACACTAATATCTGCGCTAAGTAAATACAAACCGGAAAAATATTCAAAACATATCATTATCATCTGGTATCTGTTTTTATCTATCCTGTATGCATTTGCCATATGGGCAGGAACCTATAACCAGAACTATTACCCTGCAGTCACTTTTTTTGTGTTTCTGTTTGCTCTGCCTCTGTTGATTGTGGATCGGCCCTTTCGTCTGACAACCTATCTCATTGCAGTTTCAGGGATTTTCCTTTTTTGTTCCTGGCAGGTAAAAGAACCTGCACTGTTTGAATTAGATCTGCTGAATTGTATCTGTTTTTTCTACTTAAGCGTTTCCTTCAGCATTGCAATGATGAAAAGCAAGTTGAATGAAATCCTGCAGAAAATAGAAATAGAAGCTCAGAGGGATATCGATCCATTGACCGGTATCATGAATAAGGGAGCTATCGAGCGGGAGATTGAAAAAGCTCTCAATAACAAAGAGACCGGCTGTCTGGTAATCATCGATATTGACAATTTTAAACTCATCAACGATAACTATGGCCATTTATTTGGCGATGCTGTGATTCGTGCATTTGCAAATTACTTTTGTGAAATGTTCATGGAAAATGCACTGACCGGACGGTTTGGCGGTGATGAGTTTGTTGCCTTTTTAAAAGGCGTAAAATCTCAGGAGGATCTTGAACGTCTGTTTCAGCCAATCCAGGAAAATCTGAAAAAAATGCTGGGAAATCAGGAGCAGAAATTGCCGTTTACTATAAGTGCAGGTGCTGTCTTCTATCATGGGAATGAGATGGCATATGACAGTCTTCTTATGCTGGCGGATCAGGCGCTCTATCAGGCCAAAAGAGCCGGTAAAAATCAGCTGAAAATACTGGAACATGTTTGAAAATTACCCGGAATTATTTTCCGGGTTTTATTCCTCAACAATCTTTAAATCCCATGCCGGAATTGCAATGATTTCTCCATGATCAACGGTCTTCCCTGACAGCAGATCCACGCCATTGCCATACCTATATGGTACCTTCTGCTCTTCTGCTGAATAGTTTAAGAAATATCTCACATTCTTTCCGAAATCATTGATTCCTTTTCTTACAATAACCGGATAATCATATGCAGGGATCTCGACCTGTGCGCATTGAAGAACGTCCGTAATCACAGCCTTAAGAGTGTTCTCATCTGTCATACAGCCCATATACACAGCAGTTCCTTTTCCATAATGATTTTTCGTGACTGCAGCATACTCCTTCCAGTTGTAATGCTCGTACGATGCCAGCATCTCTGCTCCCTGAGGGATTAAAAGTTCCATAAAAATCCGGGCTTCTGCGTCGGTATTTTCCCCAATGATCCTACCGGATAATCCCACATTCTTCGGGAAAGTAAACTGATGATATTTCACGCCAAAACAGTCGTTCAAAATATGAGGCTGTACCTCATGACTCACTTTCACATTTTCGTTGGCAAATGCAGTTTTAAAAGTAGCGACCAACGTTCCTCCCTCAGCCACATACCTGTTCAGTTTTTCCAGAAGGGTATCCGGTGCCGCATAAAGAGCCGGTACAAAAATCACCTTATACTGACTGAAATCCTCTGACTCCGGCCAAACGAAATCGCACTCTATATTCACCTGATACAGTGCATTGTAAATCCAGCGTACCACATCATTATATCCGATTCCATTATTTCCTGCCGCCGCAGCCTGAATCCCAAACCATTTCAGTGCAGTCAGAGCCTCATTACTTACAAGAATAGCTGCATCATTCTTCTTTTTCAGGTTTACCAGATGACTTCCCATTTCTGAAAATTCCCTGCCTATCACACAAGCCTCACGATAGGCTGCATTTTCCTGAAAATCATGGCTCAAAAGCCCCTTCCAGTAGGTCTCAAAAGAATTATGGATAGAATGCCAGTGCCAGTACATCACACTGTTGGAACCACTTGCCAGATGACTGTATGCCTGCAGCCTTAACTGACCTTTATACGGAGTCCATCCGGGATATCCCTGTGCCTCTGTCTCCATAACCAGATAGTTGTTCTTTTTCAGAGAACGGGTCATATCTATGCTTTCCACTCCCGCAGGGACTGGTTTTCTTTCCCTGTTAAGCCAGATACTTCTGATTCCCACAGATGACGGACATTTCACATCACCTTCCAGCGAATCCCCAACATGAATCACCTCTTCCGGTGAAACTCCAGCCTTTTTAAATGCATACAAAAAGATTTCTTTTCTCGGTTTCGAATACTTTGCTTCTTCACTGGTTACGATTCCTGCCGGATGTAAAGAATATCTCTTTATTTCTTCCATAAATACATCTTTGATGACTGATACCGCAATTGGTCCGATTTCCATTGCAGCCGTTCCATAGAAATCCATAAATATTGCCTTAATCATGCTGATTCTCCTTATAAAAAAATTCATTTTTGTTTCTGACATTTTTTGTTTCCTTACTTCCCAGATTGTGCCAGATTACTTCTTTTCCCACCGCATCTTCAAAAATACTGCTCACTTTTTTCGTTCCGCCTGTTATGATTGATGATTTTGTTCAAAAGCGGCAGCCCTGAAATTCTCATCTCAGGAAGCTGCCGCTTCTTTTTCCTTTTCATTTTGTTCTTTTTTCTCCTGTCCATTGTTTTCCTCAGATACAAACAGAATTGATACGAAAAGGTGGGCTTGCGATTGGATCGATGGGATTTTAGCTATAATGACATGTTAAAAAAATCATATCAGCGTCTGTTCTATCATTATATCCAACTGCGGTCTTTTATTTGAACCACCGTCTCAAACGGAATCGTCCCGCCAAACAAATCCAGCGCGCTTCCGATCGTCACATCCAGCCGGCCTGCTCCGGCACGGCGCAGGATTTCCAGATCCTCCATACTTCCCACTCCGCCGGCGTAGGTAACCGGGCGATCCTGATATTTCGACAGAATCTCAGCCAGTTCTATCTCGATGCCTCGCGCTTTTCCCTCCACATCTACCGCATGAACCAGAAATTCATCGCAATGATCTCCCAGCATCTGCATGGTTTCCAGTGTCACCGGGACTTCTGTAAAATTCTGCCAGCGGTCCGTAACGATATAATACCGGTCCTCTTTTTTTCTGCAGCTGAGATCCAGAACGAGACGTTCCTTCCCGACAGTCCGTTCCATCTTTTCCAGGTTTTCCCATGATATCTGCCCATTCTTAAACACATAGGAGGTAACAATCACATGACTGGCACCTGCATCCAGATACTCACAGGCGTTTTCCGGGCAGACACCTCCGCCAAGCTGCAGCCCTCCCGGATAAGTTCCCAGTGCCAGAAAAGCCTGTTCTCTGGTCGCCTGATAATAAGGAGAATCACTGCTGTTCAGCAGAATCACATGACCTCCGCGGATTCCTGCATCACGGTATAATTTTGCATAAAAAGAAGCATCCTGTACGGACACAAAATTCTCTGTTGCCTGGTCTCCTGCATCCTTCAAGCTGCCGCCTACAATCTGTTTCACTTTTCCATTATGTATATCAATACATGGCCGAAATCTCATGTTTACCTCCAAATAATCTGTGTATGATTTTCCTGTTTTCCATGTATTGATAATAACATCAAATCAATCTCTGCGCAACTGCATCGGATTATCTTCCATTTGCCGCATTTCCTACAGCGTCACCAACATCCTCAACCGCATTTCCTACTCCGTTTCCAAGATCCCGGACACTGTTTCCTAGTTCTCCGGACACCGTGCCGTCATTTGTATTTTCAACTGCATTATTGTCATTTGCGGTGGTATTATTGTCTGTCACTCCATTATTATCGATTACGGCACCATCACCCACTGCGGTTCCGTCATTGACTGCATTGCCTGCTGTCCCATTATTGGTACCTGTTGTATTATTTGTGCTGTTATTCGCTGTATTGCCGGTTCCATTATCGGCAGTATCATTCCCCATGTTTTCATTCGTGTCATTAAGACCGTCATCATTATCATTCCCATTTGTATTACCGTTATTGTTATTATTTGCTGCATTACCGGATTCATCTGCCGCATTGTTTCCATTATTGGTTCCGCAGGCAGTCAGCATGCACAAAGCCAGCACCAGAAAGGTACTCATCAGAATTGTCTTTATTTTTTTCATTCTGTCAATCTCCTTTTCCTTGGATTTATTGCTTGTACTGCTAATATGCGCATTTTGCAGACATCCTATTCTTGGAAGAAATTAGAAATTTAGTTGCGAAAAAGGCACAGCCATCTTTCGATAACTGTGCCCGATCACATATCTGATTGAAATTCATCATTCCCATATCTTAATCGATACAGAAAATTATCCATTGATCACATCGCTCATATCATATCTTCCTGCAGGTTTTCCGGCAAGGAATTTCGCTGCCTCAATAGCTCCCTTTCCAAAAACAGCCTTGGAATGTGCGGTGTGCTTAAACTCGATCACCTCATCCGGACCTGCAAAGATCACTTCATGCTCGCCCACGATCGTACCGCCGCGAACTGCAGAAATGCCGATTTCTTTGCTGTCTCTCTGTTCTCTTCTCTGGCTGCGGTCATAAACATAATGATACTGATTGTCCATCGCTTCATTCAGACTGTCCGCAAGTGCCAGTGCTGTACCGCTTGGAGCATCCAGTTTCAGCTTATGATGACGTTCTACGATCTCCATGTCAAAACCGGCTGTTGCCAGAACTCTGGCAGCATCCTGAATCAGTTTCATCAAAGTATTGATGCCAAGAGACATGTTTGCAGATTTCAGAACTGCTACTTTTTTGGATGTTTCCTCGATTTTGGCAAGCTGTTCTTCGCTGAGACCGGTTGTACATACCACAACAGGAATCTGTCTCTGCGCACTGTAATCAAGCAGCGCATCTACGGCCTTTGCGGAAGAAAAATCGATAATTGCATCTGCTTCCACCTGGCATTCCTTCATATCGGTAAATACCGGATAACTGTTTTTTCCCTGATCTGCAATATCAATTCCGGCAACAATCTCTGCTTCCGGATCCTGTTCAACAAGTCCGGAAATCACCTGTCCCATGTGACCATTGCAGCCATGCATAATAATTCTAACCATTGGTATCTCCTGTCCCCGGTCTGATTCTGTAACATACCCAGTCCGGAAATATATTTTTCTGTGAAACGGACATGTCTGCTTACACAGACATGTCCTGTAATCAAAAGCTTCTATTCATGAAATATGAAATATGGTATACAGACCTCTTCCACGTCTGCTGCCCAAAGTATCGATAAAAGACCAGTTAAGCGAGCTTCAGACCAAATCCCTGCATAGCTTTCTTCAGAACTTCCACATTTGCCTCTTCCATTTCACTCAGCGGCATACGAAGCGGTCCTACTTCCATTCCCATAAGGTTCATGGCTGTTTTCACCGGAATCGGATTTACTTCACAGAACAGCGCATTGATCAGAGGAATCGCATCCAGCTGAATCTTTGTTGCGCCGGCAACATCGCCTTCCATGAATTTCATAACCATATCATGTGTCTCCTTCGGAGCGACATTGGATAATACAGAAATAACTCCAAGTCCGCCGAGAGAAAGAATCGGAAGTACCTGATCATCATTGCCGGAGTAAAGTTCCAGACATCCGTCTGCCATGGACATCATTTTGGCGATCTGGGAAAGGTCTCCGCTGGCTGCCTTGATACCCACAATATTTTTCACATTCTTCGCAAGTGCGACTGCTGTGGCAGGCTGAATGTTGCATCCTGTACGGCTCGGAACATTGTACATAATGATCGGAGTCTCCGGAACTGAATTGGCAATTGCAGTATAATGTGCGATCAGACCTTTCTGTGTAGCTTTATTGTAATAAGGAGTAACAAGCAGCAGGGCGTCTGCGCCATAAGATGCAGCCTCCTTGGACATCATGATTGCAGTTTCTGTACAGTTGGAACCGGTTCCTGCAATGACAGGCACACGTTTGTTAACCTGATCAATTGCAAACTTAATCGTCTTGAGATGTTCTCCGTGTGTTAATGTAGAAGATTCTCCTGTTGTTCCGCAGATTACAATTGCATCAGTGCTGTTGGCAATCTGAAACTCAATGATTTCTTCAAGTTTTTTATAATTCACCGTTCCATCTTCTTGCATCGGTGTTACGATTGCGACAGCTGCACCTTTAAAAATTGCCATTTTATTTCCTCCTTTATTCTTCAGTAAAAGTTTCGTTCAAATTTCCATACTTCAGGTCATCCGTTGTGAGAGTTGTAACACTGTCCACATATTCTCTTAAATGCTCCGGCAGATCCCTGCCAGTCATAATAATGTGCATGGACTCCTTACGCAGTTTCAGAAGTTCTTCCATCTTCTCTTCATCGGCGATCCGGCTGTCCAGCAGCCCGAGTATCTCATCCAGCACCAAAACATCACACTCTTCTGTTGCGATCACTTTTCTGGCAAAGTTCAGACCATTCAGAATATTCTGCTTCTCCTCCGCCTTCTCCTGTTCGCTCAGTTCTTCATAACAGGTTTCGCGTTTTTCAAAACGGAAAATTTTGATATCCAGGTCTTCCAAATTCTGCAGGAAATCCATTGCCTGCTGCTCTCTGCCCTTCAGGAACTGAATGATGATCACACTCTGTCCTTTCGTCGCAGCTCTGAGACTCTGACCGATCGCAAGGGTGGTTTTCCCTCTTCCGGTACCACAGTATACCTCTGTTAATCCCTTTTCCATACAAATTCCTCTTGTCGTTTATGAAATTGAACTCCTTCATTTTTCTTGAATATGTTTATCTTACCTCAGAATTCCCGGAAATGCAAGCCCGGCATGTTTTTCCCGTAATTTTTGTCATAACTTTGTCATATTTCCTGTAAAAAACAGATCCTTATGTGCAAAAATAACAGGCCTGACAAAGCGTCTATTTTCTGTTCCTGTTCATAGTCAACGTCTTTAAGCAGAAATGACTATTTCCAGTTATCTTCATTGATTCTTAAATAATGATTTCCAGTTATTTCCATTGATTCTTATTCAATATATTCCAGTTTGCTTACCGATACCTCATACGCGGTTCGTTTCTCTGTTTCGCTCTCACCAACCTTCTTCATATATTCCCGGCTCTGAATTCTGCCCCACAGAAGAACATGTCCGCCTACTGTAAACGCAGATGCGTAACGGGCATTTCTTCCCCAGCAAATGCATGGTATGTAATCGGACTTTCCATACGGACGGTTCACAGCAAGAAGGAGGTCCGCAATCTCTCTTCCAAGAGGAGTTTTGCGGTAAACAGGAGGTTTGCAGATATACCCGTCCAGAAAAATCTGGTTCACAGGAATGGATTCATCCTCTTCCTCCACAAACTTCAGCTCTCTGGCAAATACCGAAAGCACCAGCCTGTTTCTTTTTTCCTCATGCCGGTTATAAGACCGGAATTGTCCGTGTACCTCAATGTACTCCCCTACATAGTCCTGAGATACATCCACCAGGCGCTCCGATATCATTACCGGAATCCTGTCCTCAGAATCGCTCAGCCTTTTTACCAGCAGCTCCGTTGTATAGAAGCCCTCTCCAAAAACCTGGTGGCTGAACTCAAAGCCTGTATCAATTTTCCCCATAATTGATACCTGATTGTTTTCAATGATTTTGTCTGCCATAATACAGTTCTCCTTCCTCTTTGGGTATTTTGTCTTTACTATGTTTATGAGTACATGCCTGTATTTATGACTGGAAAATAAAAAAATTTTTTTCAATGCCTTGTAATCTGCGAAAAATGTGGTAAACTGGATTGTCGGATAATATTTGCATGAAAAACCATTAATATAGAAGAAAAAAGTAGAAAGGATTTCGATTTTATGAAAATCAAACGCGAAGACGTACGTAACGTAGCCATTATCGCCCACGTTGACCACGGCAAAACCACCCTTGTAGACCAGCTTCTGAAGCAGAGCGGTGTTTTCCGTGAGAACCAGGAAGTACAGGAACGTGTCATGGACTCCAATGATATTGAACGAGAAAGAGGTATCACCATTCTTTCCAAAAATACCGCTGTTCATTACAAAGGCGTCAAAATCAACATCATCGACACCCCCGGACACGCAGATTTCGGCGGCGAGGTTGAGCGTGTACTGAAAATGGTAGACGGCGTTATCCTTCTGGTAGATGCTTTTGAAGGTGCCATGCCTCAGACCAAATTTGTGCTGAAAAAAGCACTGGAACTTGATCTGCATGTCATTGTCTGCATCAACAAGATCGACCGTCCGGAAGCACGTCCGGATGAAGTCATTGATGAAGTTCTGGAACTCCTGATGGATCTGGAAGCTTCTGACGAACAGCTCGACTGCCCGTTCCTTTATGCTTCCGCAAAAGCCGGACACGCTGTTCTGGATCTGCAGGATACCCCGGAAAATATGGCTCCGCTGTTTGAAACCATTTTGAAATATATCCCTGCTCCGGAAGGAGACCCGGAGGCAGATACTCAGGTACTGATCAGCACCATCGACTATAATGAGTATGTGGGACGTATCGGTGTCGGCAAGGTAGAAAACGGTAAAATTTCCGTCAATCAGGAACTTACGCTCCTGAACCACCATGATATCGACAAACGTCAGAAAGTAAAGATCAGCAAGCTTTATGAGTTTGACGGTCTGAATAAAATAGAAGTAAAAGAAGCCTCTGTAGGCTCTATTGTTGCCATTTCCGGTATTTCAGAAATTCATATCGGCGATACCCTCTGTGGTGGTGATAATCCGGAAGCCATTCCTTTCCAGAAAATCTCCGAGCCTACCATTGCCATGAACTTTATCGTAAATGACAGCCCGCTTGCAGGCCAGGAAGGCAAATATATCACCTCCCGTCATCTGCGCGACCGTCTTTACAGAGAGCTGAATACAGATGTCAGCCTTCGTGTGGAAGACACCGACAGCACCGAGTGCTTCAAGGTTTCCGGCCGTGGAGAGCTGCATCTGTCCGTACTGATTGAAAATATGCGCCGTGAAGGTTATGAATTCGCAGTCAGCAAACCGGAAGTACTTTATCATTTCGACGAACGCGGCAAAAAACTGGAACCAATGGAAATTGCCTATGTGGATGTTCCGGAAGAATTTTCCGGTACTGTTATTCAGAAACTGAGCGAACGAAAAGGGGAGCTTCAGGGTATGAGTACTGCAAGTGACGGTTCTGTCCGCCTGGAATTCCACATTCCTTCCCGCGGTCTGATCGGATTCCGCGGCGAATTCCTGACTTCCACAAAAGGAACCGGTATTCTGAATACTATTTTTGATGGATATTCTCCTTATAAGGGAGACTTCCAGTACCGCAAACAGGGCTCCCTCATCGCATTTGAGGCAGGTGAAGCAGTTACCTACGGTCTCTTCTCCGCACAGGAGCGCGGAACCCTTTTCATCGGACCTGGCGCAAAAGTTTACAGCGGTATGGTCATCGGTCAGAACGGCAAAGCCGAAGATATCGAGCTGAATGTCTGCAAGACCAAACATCTGACCAATACCCGTTCTTCTTCCGCTGATGAAGCACTGAAGCTTACTCCGCCGAAAGTACTGAGTCTTGAACAGGCCATTGAGTTTATCGACAGAGACGAACTTCTGGAAGTAACCCCGAAGAGTCTCCGTATCCGTAAGAGAATCCTGGACGCAAGAGACAGAAAGAGAGCGGCTTTCAGAAAAGAATAGAATAAGGAATGAATACAAAAAGAGGAGTCCTCCCCGAATCAGTTGATCTGATTCCATAATCAGGAGGAATCCTCTTTTTATGAAATACCATATTTCCCAGAATTCTTTATAAATATGTATCAGCGAGACTGCGAATACGAAGCCGTTTTTTTACGTCCTGCGCATCCGTGAACTGTCCTTTCCAGATATCTTTTTTTAGCATTGTCACTTCATGGGAATCCCCTGTCAAATGGAAGAAATTGTCGCTGAAGATCACATCTGCATCCTCAAAATCCAGTTCCACAAACGGTGCAAAAACATCACTGTTCAGCCGGATTACAAAAGCATCTTCTGTTTCCGTTACTTCTGATGTAATCACCGCTTTTTTCAGTGACACATGCTTATAAGGAAGTATCACTTCCACATTATGTGCTTCTGTTCCGTCTTCAAAAGTAACTTTTCCTTCCACAAATACGGTTTCTTTCCAGGTTCCGTAAGGATCTGTCTGATACTGTCCGAAATCTGCTTCCAGTATTTTTTCAGAACAGAATGCCCCTGTTTTTCCATCTGCGAAAACGGAATCAATCACTTCACAGTCCATATTTTTCAGGAGGATTTCTCCATGCCACTTCAATTCTGATGCAGTTTCATTTTCCACATAAAGCTGTGCCTGAGTTTCCTCGCAGATCATACTGGATGTCTCCGGTGCGTAGAACCGGCATGCCATGTACTGCAGCGCTTTCCATCGGCCAAAATAATCCATAGATGCCCAGGAAGCCACCGGCCAGTTATCATTCAGCTGCCAGTAAAGCGTACCCATACATCTTCCGCGATGTCTTCTCCAATGCTCCACTCCGTACTGCATTGCCATTCCCTGAAGCACCTGGCTCACATAGAGAAGATCCTCAAATTTCGTCGGATACCGAAAATTTTCGGACATGTAATAAAGGATTTTACCATTGGCGGCATCATTTTTCTGATGACTTTCCATGACTCTGGAAAAAATATTTCTGTCTTCCGGCTCTGTAAATGTCTCCACAGTTTTCAGGCACGGGAAAGACTGGAAGCCAAATTCTGAACAGAAACGGAAGAAATATTTCCTGTAATCCGTAAACGGTTTCTGTCCATGCCATACATCCCAATAGTGCGCATCCCCATTATTCTCATCGTCCGGTGCCGCAAAGCATCCTCCCGCTGACGGAGAAGACGGCCAGAAAAAGATATCCGATGCATGCTTCTTTACAACCTTCGGAAGCACATACTCAAATAATTTTATGTAGTCAGCTCTCAGATTCATAGATTCTTCCTGGAACTGCGCCCACTGAACCCATCCGGATTCGATCTCATTATTTCCGCACAGCAGACCGAGACTTGCATGATGACGAATCCGTTTTATATTGTCTTCCACTTCCTGTTTGCAGCTTTCGATAAATGCATCTGTGGCATCATAAACATTGCAGGCAAACATCAGATCCTGCCAAACGATCAGACCTTTTTCATCGCACAGTTCAAAGAATGTATCCGATGGATAATAACCGCCGCCCCAGACTCTGATGCAGTTAAAATGAGCTTTTTTCGAGCTTTCCAACAGATAATCCTGACGTTCTCTGGTAATTCTGGAATATACACAGTCTTCCGGAATATAGTCTGCGCCCATGGCAAAAATTTTGACTCCATTTACCTGGAAGGCAAATTCCCTCCCCCATTCGTCATGCTCTCTGCTCACGGTCAGCGTGCGGAGACCAATGGTTCTCTTTTCTTCCTGAACCACTGCTTCGTCACTGTCTGCAAGCGTTATTACCACATCATAAAGAGGCTGTTCTCCGTATCCGTTCGGCCACCAGAGCCTTGGATTTTCTATACAGAAAGTATGTTTCCATTCGGAATCTCTTCCTAATACTTTCTCTGTCTGTGCTGCGGTTTTACCGGTCTCCCGCTCTATAACAGCGATTTTTACTTTCTGGTTTTCCTGTATTTCTGTTTCCTCTGTCAGATGAAGGGTTACTTCAACATTTACGATATGCTCCTGATGTTCCTGATGGAACTGAATTTCTTCAATCTTTCTTCCCGTACGGTATTCCAGATAAATGTCACGGAAAATCCCGGCATCCGGCAGCTGTGGGCCCCAGTCCCATCCAAACATGGAATGGGATTTCCGGATCAGGTGATTTCCTTTCACAGCACCAGCCGCTACACAATGGACTTCTTTGTTTTCTTCATATTGATAATTTTCGATATATTTCAATACGGAAAGAAATTCTATCCGGATATTATTTTCTCCGGAGTGAAGATATTCTTTGACCGGGATTCGCCAGGTTCTGTGCATATTATCGGCATAGAATACTTTCTTGTCGTTAATAAAGATATCAGCAAGAGTATCCAGGCCTTCGCATACCAGATCCACATGCTCTTCCTTTAAGATGGTTTCCTCCACCTGAAATGTTCTCTCGAAGATGTAGTCTTTCCAGAACAGGTCTCTTGTGGCATATTCGTTCATTTTGTCGTACGGATCCGGAATTGCTTCCGCATCCAGAAGCGCCGAAAGAACGGAACCGGGGATGAGAGCATCATATGTTTTTTCCTCTTCCCGGCTGTGCATTTTCCATATTCCGTTTAGGGTTAATTGTTTCATGTTCCTTGTCCTCGTTAGTTCATTTGTTTATTAGTTACCGTTCATAACAAGTGTCTGTTATGTACTGCTTATAAAATAACTATAATACAAATGTGGTAAATATCAAGAGTGATATTGAAAATACAGGTGAGATCCGTAAGTTTTCTATTTAAATCAAAATAGACTTTGGCAAATGGAACCGCAATTTAGATAATGACAGTTGGGCTTTAATGAATGGAAGGGGGGCAGTGAATTAAAGGGGGCTTTAGGTAATCACAGCGAGTTTTAATGAATTACAGTAGATCTTAGCTTTGCAGAAATCCGTGGGGATTTTTTGCGTTTTTGTGCTATGGATTTCTCCGGAACTT
>NZ_JBQHXR010000033.1:0-25942 GCF_052063365.1 Blautia sp. HCP3S3_G3
TGCCGTTTCTCCGCTGACAAAGTGATTTATGCAGACTGACAGCGCAGTCAGGGAGATAAAAGCATCTATTATAACGTGCCGTTAGCTCCGCTGACAATTCGCCGTTTCACACTCTCAGGAGCTCTCTTTCGCGTACGGTTTTTCACGCCTCCCCCTTCACAGAGTTTCGCCCTGAACGGAAGTTTCGGTGAAAACCATAGCACAACCAAACGCAAAAAATCCCCACGGATTAATACAGAACTAACGTCTAATTCATTAAAACCCGCTGTAATTAACTAAAGCACACTTTAACTAAGCAGGAATTCTCTCGCTTCTGTAGATGGTGAGATGAATTGCCAAAAACTAAAAAGAACACTTATTCTGTTTATGAAATGTGTTATGATATAATTAGTTGAAAATGAAAGGATACTTTATTATCAAAGATATTTGGATGTTGAAGATTTCTTCATAATACCATGCTGTCTGATAAGAACATAGAGTATCAGATAACCGGAAGAATGCTAAAGAACACGCCTGCCAAGTATAAAAGCAGTAGACTTTTCTGAAGAAAGTGGATTTTCTGACTCTTGCCAATGTGCAGCTGAATTTGGAAAGGGCGTGTCGGAATTTCTTCCAAAGATTGCAGTCTGGCTTTCTGAAATTTAAATCTAAGCATAAGAACCGGAACAGTTACACCATAAACCTTTTGAATGGAAATATCGTACTGGCAGATAGAAGACTGAAGCTTCCTAAACTGGTTCAGTCAATATAGTCCGCTGTGCCTCCCTTATTTGAATCGAATTTCCCATAAATTGTGATGCATATCTGTCTGAAAGCAATTTTTACACAAACTCTATAGGAAAAGAAGAGGAAAGTGGCTCTGTGCCATTAGAAAGTAAGAAATGTTGTATATGCGGGAAAGTAAAAATGAAACTGAAGCTTTTCGAACGAATTTACAGATGTGAGTGCGGAAAATGTCATGGACAGAGTAAAATGGAATGGTCAATATCCGTGAATAAGCAAGAAGGATGTTGATTGCATAGTATAGAAAAGGTGGAATGCGTCTGCTTTTATACAATAAAACAAAAAACGCCCGGATTCGGGCAAATATCAATCGCGGGACACGCGAAGGCTGCAGATACTTGATTATGAAAGCCATTGAAAAGAGTCCCCCACTTTAAAATCTATGATTTAAGTGGGGGTATGTTACATTAAAAGAAAATCCCGGCTTGCTCAAGAAAACTTTCAGCATTTTCAATATGAGGAAAATGCTTGGATTTACCAATTGTGACAGTTTCGATTGCGGGGTTGATCGTGCAATAATTATTAACAATAGAATCACTGTTAAATTCTGATTCACCTTTGACAATTAGAATACTGTTATCTATTGTTTTTAGATTTTGGCTAATATTAATATTCATGTATTTGGAAGCATAACATGCATATGACGTTTTTGCATAAGCACCGCCGACGTGAGAAGCTTCGTAATATGCATCAATCATATCTGTGTCAACATGGAATGGATTATAATAGAGTTTTTCAATAAAAGTATTATTGAGACTTTCACGTGAAACAACGATATGATAAACTAAAGTTCCAAAAACAGGAATTTCCAGAAGACATTTTAATATTTTATCTTTTTTGGATGGCATTTGTTTGAGAGAATTAATGCTTGGAGGGTTAATAAGCATAAGCTTATCAAAATAGTTTTTCTCGTTACGGCATGCCATAATAGCAAAAGAAGATGAAAATCCGCTGGCAATTATGTCTGTTTTTTCCCTGATGATGTCTTTTACAAAATCGCAGATTAATTGTGTATATACAAAGTTTGTATAAGTAATACCTGGCTTTTCTGAAGAACCATATCCAAGCAGATCTATGCTATAAACAGTGTGCTCCATCGCAAGCTGTTTTTCAACATGATGCCATTCATAGCTGGACGAACCTGGAAGTGTGTCATGTATTAATAAGATTGGAGTTCCTTTTCCGATTTTTGTATAATGAATTTGACCAAATCTCCAGTTATAAGTGCTTTTTTGAGAAGCATCAAGCATCTCTTTGAGGGACGCGGATGCAGCAATAACTTTATTGATAATATGAATAGCAAAAGTTGCTGATGAAAATAATGCTGCAAAAGTAAGAAGTCTGTTTTTGTTTTTCATACAAAAGCCTCCTTTTGGTCGAATTTTTTATCGCAGTTTTATAAAAAGCAAGTAGGGCCTTTGAGATTTGATACTTGTTTTGAAAAAGATAAGATTTTTAACGAAAAACTACGATATTGTAATTGCTACATAAATATGAAATTGAAGAAATTGTTTATATTTATATTATACGCCTAAATAGTTGTTTTTACAATGTCTTTTTCGGTCGAGTATGTTTCACGTGAAACATGTTGATCTGAATGAGCAGTGTGGCTTTAAATCTGTATGCAAAATACTTTGGGATATGGAACTGGATCGGGCTGCAAAAGCTTGAGTTTATGTGAATGAAGGGTTAACTTACGGGGAACTCTGTTGGCAGATATGAAGGGCGAGGCAAAAAAAAGTATTACAGTAGTTGACAAGCAGTTTATGACTGGACTTTTGATTGGTTGCAGAAATTTGTAGATTGTACATTTATTTTTAAAATAACTACACCAAATAACTTGCCTATTTCTCCAAGCGTGCATGATAAAAAGTCTCAACGTACCTCTATGTGTACGCTTTTTCTATACACACTCGAAGAAATATTCTACACTATTGGTATATTGTTTATGGAACGATGTTATTAGTAAAGGTGTTGGCGATTATGATAAAACTAATCAAGAAATGTGTATCAGGCTTTTAACGATAAATATACTCCAGGTAGGAAAATATTTTCTTGCTGTCGTTTCAAATGGTAAGATAAAAGGTGTTGGAATAGTTCTGCTGTCTGCATTTGAGGCGGGAAAACAGGGAAAACTTCTTTGCCTCTACACAGACCAAACGCTTGTATTTGCCAAATGTATTAGAGCAGAGGTTTTACGAGTTCAGAGGAACTGCAGGCTGTATTGGATTTAGAGAAAAAGGAAGTGCCATTGAACTGTTTGTTCTATACGGAAAGCAAAGCTGAGGAATAAGGAAACAAATTTCATTTGTTGTGTAGTTGAACAGAGTAGTAAATTGACATTTACAGTATATTAAAAAGCGAATAGCATGAAACAAGGAGATGATGTGATGAATATAGAATTAAAGAAAGCTACATTGTCTGAGCTTAATATGATACAGAGATTATATGAGAAATTACTGGATAGTTCTGAAAGTTATGCAGATATACTGCAATGGAAAAAAGGAATATATCCAACTGATGAAGATTGGATATATTATATAAAAAATGAGGAAATGTATTTACTGCTTGTTGATGGCAGCCTGTCAGGGGCTGTTGTTGTGACAAAGGCACAAAATTCTGGTTACAGAAGCATTTCATGGCAGATTGAAGCGGCTGATGAGGAGGTTTCTGTTATTCATTTACTTGCAATCGATCCGGAACAGCAGGGAAAAGGGCTGGCAGTAGCGATGATTGACCTGATTATGAAAATGGCTGTTGATATGAAAAAATGTGCTGTAAGACTCGATGCTATAAAAACGAATATACCTGCACAGAGATTGTATGAAAAGTATGGGTTTGTCAAGTGTGGAACAGCACAACTATATTATGAAAGTACAGGATGGACAGAATTTATTTTTTATGAATATCTTTTGGAACTTTCCAAATACGTCCCGTTTTGAATGGATTGATACAAGACTGTAACCTGTTTTTCGCTGATTTTCCTTTGGAAACGCTGACAACCTTCTTTATAATTATAATAAGTCCGGTTATATGTACAGCTATATATACAACTATATATAAAGTACATATAACTGGTCAGAGAAATGGGCGATTATTTATTGCGAGTTATACTGGCGTAGTGACCACTCGAAAATAATGGCGATTTATGGGGGCTTATTCCCCGGATTCTCCGAATTTAGGATAAAGAGAGATGAGTTTTTGCGAGCCTGTGACGTTGTAAATTGCCGTGTCAGTTTCTTGCATTCCTCAATCCTCGCTTTTTCTAATGTTTCCAACTGTTTCTCAACCATAGAAACGTAATCCAACCTTCTGGAAAGACATTGTCTTATCGTTATATTCAACTCAATTTCGGCAATGTTCAACAAACTTCTGTGCTTGAGGAAGTAGTGTATTTCCAGCTGCCTTTCATAACTGCGTGACTTCTATGCATGATATCTTTTATATTGCAATCAGACCATATAAGACCATGGGTGTTGGGGACATCCATGACCAGAAGAATTTTTTGATGCTCAAGATAATATTCTGCTAGAGCGTGTTTGGAAATGCATTTCCGCCATCTGCACGCCCCGCTTTGCGGGGAATTTGCCTCGCATTCGGTCAACATAGCCCTCTATGCCTCCCTCATTTGAGTCAAATTTCCTACAAATTGTGACGCACATCTGTCGGAAAGCAATTTCAAACACGCTCTAGTAAATCACAACCGGGATCTCATTTGTTTTCAGAACCTTTTCGAGTCTGAATCTGTTCTGTTTTTCATAATTGGAAAATGAAAAATCGTGGTCCTATGGCGAAAAGCTGTTTTTGACAAAACCAATCGTTTTCCCTCTGTAACCAGAATCGAAAAAAAGAGGGTTATCGTTATCAAACGCCAGATTATCTGATAAAAATCGAGTTTTAACTGCTAAAGATAATTGTAAATCTCATTAGCATGATGTATACAAATTACAATGGCTACTTCCTTTCTGATATGTGTACGTTGTTTTCTGGTTGTTGCAATTGTGCCTTATCGATCAGGAGATGCCTTTACTTTTACACAATATTTGATATATGCTTGCTTATAGTTATGAAGATGGCTTTGGCAAAACAAAATACACAAAAAATATTGAATAAAAAAGTAAATTTCTATGTTTCACGTGAAACATTATGTGGCATACTAAAAATAAACGTGCTATAATGTCTTTAGCCTTAAATAAGGAGGTAGAATTTTGGGAAGAATTATAGCAGTAGCGAATCAGAAAGGTGGAGTTGGTAAATCTACGACGGCAATTAATTTATCAGCATGCCTTGCTGAACAGGGGAAAAAGGTTCTTACAATTGATATAGATCCGCAGGGGAACACAACGAGTGGCCTTGGGGTAGACAAGAATGCGGTAGAAAATACACTGTATGAACTTTTGTTGGGCGAAGTGGACGTGAAAGATGTAATCATAAAAGATGTTGTTGAAAATGTTGATTTGATTCCTTCAAATGTGAATCTTTCCGGAGCTGAAATAGAGCTGATTGGTGTTGATGAGAAAGAATATATTTTGAAAAAAGCAACTGATAAGATTCGCAGAAAGTATGACTACATCATTATGGATTGTCCGCCGTCATTGAGTATGCTTACAATTAATGCGCTGACGGCTGCAACATCGGTTCTGGTGCCGATTCAGTGTGAATATTATGCATTAGAAGGCCTTTCCCAGTTGATTCATACAATTGAACTGGTTAAGGATAGGCTGAATAAACACCTGAAAATAGAAGGCGTTGTATTTACGATGTATGATGCAAGAACTAATCTGTCTCTTCAGGTGGTAGAAAATGTAAAAGACAACCTGAAACAAAATATTTACAAAACGATTATCCCTAGAAATGTCAGACTTGCAGAAGCTCCAAGCTATGGACAACCGATAAATATTTATGATTCAAAATCTGCAGGAGCAGAAAGCTATCGTCTCCTGGCAGAGGAGGTTATTAACAGGGAGGATGAATAATGGCAGTAAAGAAGTCAGGGTTGGGCAGGGGCCTGGATGCATTATTTCCTGATAAATCCCCCCAGGAAAAACCCAAAACAGCAGTTTCAAGAGAGAAAACAGAATCCGCTTTGAAGAAAGAGGCAATACTTCCGAAAAGCGCGGAAACACTGGTTAAAATTTCTAAAGTGGAGCCGAACAGAAATCAGCCGAGAAAACAGTTTAATGAAGATGCTTTGTTAGAACTTTCGGAGTCCATTAAACAGTACGGTATACTTCAACCACTTCTTGTGTCCAATAAAAAGGATTACTATGAAATAATTGCCGGAGAACGCCGCTGGAGAGCAGCAAAAATTGCCGGATTAAAGGAAGTTCCGGTAATTGTCAAGGAATTTAATGATCAGGAGATTGTAGAAATTTCTCTTATTGAGAATATCCAGAGAGAAGATCTGAATCCTATTGAAGAAGCGATGGCTTACAAACGACTGCTGGAAGAGTTTCACATGAAACAGGATGAAATTGCTGACCGCGTTTCCAGAAGCAGAACTGCAGTTACAAATTCCATGAGGCTTTTGAAACTGGATGAAAGAGTACAGCAAATGCTGATTGATGATATGATTTCAGCAGGACATGCAAGGGCAATTCTTTCTGTCTCAGATGGCGACAAGCAGTATAATGTAGCCATGAAAATTTTCGACGAGAAGCTCAGTGTAAGAGAAACAGAGCGACTTGTGAAACAGATGACAGAACCGCCGAAGAAAAAAGAAACATACAGCAACACAGCGGAAGATGCTATTTATGAGAGCCTGGAAGAAAAAATGAAGGGTATCATGGGTACTCGTGTTTTTATTAACAGAAAGAAGAACAACAAAGGGAAAATTGAGATAGAATATTATTCTAAGGATGATCTTGAACGGATTATTGATCTGTTTGAATCCATCGGATAGGGAGAAGCATAAATGAGTATGATTTTTGACAGCCTGGGAATAGATCCAGGAATCATCATAATTGTATTGCTGCTCCTGGTGATCATACTGCTTGTTCAGTCCGTCAGCGCTAATATGCGCTTAAGTCGTCTGGAGCGGAAATATAAGATGTTTATGAAGGGCAGTGATGCACAGTCGCTGGAAAAGACATTTGTAAGAAAATTTGCGCAGATTGACCGTCTGTACGAGGCAAAAGAGGATCATGAACATTCCATTGAGTACATCAAAAAGAAACTGGATATCAGTTACAGCAAATATGGTGTGGAAAAGTATGATGCTTTTGATGATGTTGGTGGAAAACTCAGTTTTGCGCTTGCGATGCTGGACAAAGAAAACAATGGATTGATTTTGAATGCAGTTCACAGCAGAGATAATTGTTTCCTTTATCTCAAAGAAATCGTAAAAGGAGAGTCCTATGTGATGCTCAGTCAGGAAGAGGTGGAAGCACTTCGTAAAGCTGTGAATTACGGAATTGAAGAGTTGACGGAAGAAAGCAGATAAAATCTATAAAGAGCCATTGGGGATTGACTGAAGTGATAGAAGGAAAAAATGGTATCATCCATTGCCCTGTAGTCAAACACTATCAGAATCTATGAGTGATTTGTGAGTAATTTATGAGTGCATTTGAATTTTTTATTTTGGATGTTGGTATAATTTTTTCATAAAAGATGAGGATGGTTTTTTCATGATTGCTTTTGACGATGTTGAAAATAAAAAACCGATAAACAAGGAAAAAACATCCGTGAATCAGTGAATAAAATAATACCTGCAGCAATGCAGATACTATAATAAACGATAAATGAGCGAATACCGAAAAGTACACAAAATTCATGATTTAGGCTTCTTATTGTCCACATATAACGTATTTTAGAGTGTGTTTGAAAATTTGCTCATTTGATAATAAAGTAAAATACAGACAAAGTAAAATGCAAATAAACTAAAATACAAATAAACTAAAATACAGAGCATTTTGAGGAGGAAATAAAATGTTAGATATTAAATTTGTAAGAGAAAATCCTGAGATTGTAAAACAGAATATTCGAAATAAATTTCAGGACAGCAAGCTGGAACTGGTAGATAAGGTTCTGGAACTTGACAAAGAAAACAGAGAAATCAAACAGGAAGTGGAAGCTCTGCGTGCTGAGAGAAATAAGATTTCCAAACAGATTGGTGCTCTTATGGGACAGGGTAAGAGAGAAGAGGCTGAGGAAGTAAAGAAACAGGTCGCTGCTTCCGGAACACGTATTGAAGAGCTTTCCGCAAGAGAAAAAGAAGTGGAAGAGGAACTTCTCAAAAATATGATGGTAATTCCGAATATCATTGATCCATCTGTACCGATAGGTAAAGATGACAGTGAAAATGTTGAGATTGAGAAATTTGGTGAGCCGGTTGTCCCGGATTTTGAAATTCCGTATCATACAGAGATTATGGAAAGCTTCAACGGAATTGATCTGGACAGCGCAAGAAGAGTGGCAGGAAATGGATTTTATTATCTGATGGGGGATATTGCAAGACTTCATTCTGCAGTTATTTCCTATGCCCGTGATTTTATGATCAACAGGGGTTTCACTTACTGTGTACCACCTTTTATGATTCGAAGCAACGTTGTTACCGGTGTTATGAGCTTTGCAGAAATGGATGCCATGATGTATAAGATCGAGGGCGAAGACCTGTATCTGATCGGAACCAGTGAGCATTCCATGATCGGTAAATTCATTGACCAGATTATTCCGGAAGAAGAACTGCCGAAAACTCTCACCAGCTATTCTCCATGTTTCCGTAAGGAAAAGGGTGCTCATGGTCTGGAGGAACGTGGCGTTTATCGTATTCACCAGTTTGAAAAACAGGAAATGATCGTTGTCTGCAAACCGGAAGAAAGTCCGATGTGGTTTGAAAAATTATGGCAGAATACGGTTGATCTGTTCCGCTCTCTTGACATTCCGGTGCGTACTCTGGAATGCTGTTCCGGTGACCTGGCTGATCTCAAGGTGAAATCCCTTGATGTAGAAGCATGGTCTCCAAGACAGAAAAAGTATTTTGAGGTTGGAAGCTGCTCCAATCTTGGCGATGCACAGGCACGTCGTCTGAAAATCCGTGTAAATGGAAAAGATGGCAAGAAATATCTGGCACATACTTTGAACAATACAGTTGTGGCTCCGCCAAGAATGCTGATCGCATTTCTTGAGAATAACCTGAATGCAGACGGATCTGTCAGCATTCCAAAGGCACTGCAGCCATATATGGGTGGTATGACAAAGATTGAGAAAAAGACTCAGGCATAAGGAAAAGGGGTTTATCGATAACGATTCAGGGAGGTGGTCTTGTGCACAAATATTTAAAAGCAGTAGGTTTTTCTAAAATCAAAAAACGCGGTGAAATGAATGAAATTATCCGTGATGTTGTCAGAAATTATGATGAAAAAACAACGGTAGAAAACCATTCAGAAGGTGTGTTTGCGGAATTTTCCAAGAATTATGGATGCGATTGCGGAATTACTGTATGCGGGCTGTACGATGAAGATAATAGGTTCCATGTGGAATATTATTTTCCGTTTTTTCGGGGCACGGGAATCACCACGCAGGAAAATGTGATTGTGGAACGCCATGCAGATAAGGAATCGTTTGCGGGCGCCTGTGATGACCTGAGAATCGGAATTACGCTGATTTTTTATCTGCAGAATGCTGCAGAGTATATGCTGGAAGATTATAAAGATCATGTCCATGCAGGCAGTCATCCGCTGACTCTTTCCGGTCTTGCATCAGAAGGAAAAATTCTTTTTCCTGTTCAGAAAGATAAAGAAGCGGTTAAAGTGGAAAAAGAAATGAGTCAGAATAGAACGAATCTGATTGCAGCAGCCAGAGAAGGCGATGAAGATGCAATGGAAAGTCTGACGATGGAGGATATGGATACGTATTCCATGATTTCTCAGAGGATTGTGACAGATGATGTTTTTACCATTGTGGATTCTTATTTTATGCCGCATGGAATCGAATGCGACCAGTATAATGTTATGGGAGAAATTCTGGATTGTATGACATTTCAGAATACACTCACCGGAGAAGAAATCTGCCAGATGACCATTGACAGTAACGACATGATATTTGATGTTTGTATCAACAGAAATGATCTTCTCGGGGAACCTCAGGTGGGGAGACGATTTAAAGGAATTATCTGGCTGCAGGGGCAGCTGCATTATTAAAAAACAGCAATATGATAGGACAAAAGAATTATAGTATCTTTTGTGTTTGGAAAATAATGAAGTGGGAATGGTTCTTGATTATAGGACCGTTTCCACTTTTTTTGTTTGGTATTATATTGAAATGTTTCACGTGAAACTTTTTTGGTGGTAATTACATGTGTAAGTAGATCTTTTCATTTAGAATTGAAAGAGTGATGCAAAAGCCGGTGTTATTTTGAGAAGAGATTTGGTATAATAATTTTAATGGTAATAATAACTTGTTATAAAAACTCTGAATGAAAAAGAATATGTGGATAGATATGCGTAAAAGGGTAATTTGTCCGCAAGAGTAAGTAATCAAAGAGAAAAGGTATGGATTTCTAAAAAATAGTGGATATACGTTATTGAAAAAATATTACAGATAAAAACCTATCAATTTGTGTAACGTATAAAATTGTATGATATATAAAATCAGCATTGGGAAATTAATAAAAGATTAAGTCGAATTTATCAGAGGAGGGCGATTCAATGAAACCAGTTATTTCCATTGGAAATCAGGATTTTCAATCCATCAGAGAAAAGCACAGTTTTTATATTGATAAAACTTCTTTTATTAAGGAGTGGTGGGAAAATCTGGACGTTGTTACTTTGATTACACGTCCGCGCCGCTTTGGAAAAACATTGAATATGAGTATGACGGAAGCCTTTTTTTCTGATAAATACGCAGGCAGGGAAGATTTGTTCGAGGACCTGTCCATATGGGGATATCCGGAATATCAGGAACTGCAGGGAAAATATCCGACGATTTTTATGAGTTTTGCAGATATAAAAGCGACAACTTATAAAGGGGCAAGAAGTGCAATTATACAGAAGCTGGTAAGATTGTACAGCAAATATGACTATATAAACACAGACCGGATATTGCGAGAGTCTGATAAGGATTACATTTCCTCAGTAAAAGCAGATATGACAGATGAAATCGCCGCAGCATCTATTAATTATTTGTGTGATTATCTGTGTCGGTATTCTGGGAAACAGGTATTGATTGGATGATAAAGAAGAGAAAAACGGAATTGATAAAATAAAAAAGAGAAGAAGGAAATGATTGAATAAAAAAGTCAAGAGAAAAACGGAATTGATAAAATAAAAAAGAGAATAAAGAATTAATTGAAAAAAGAAGTGAAGCGAAAAGTAATTGCTCGGACAATAGATTTGCGAAAGGGAAAAGTTTGAATCATGGGACATTTTTATTTTGTGAGACACGGACAGACTGTATGGAATGTAGAAAATAAGATTTGTGGTGCAACGGATATTGAACTTACTGAGTTTGGCCATCAGCAGGCAATTGAGACAGGGAAGAAGATCCTTGCAGAAGGTATTACTGCAGATGAGATTCTTTATTCTCCCTTGATCAGAGCCAGGGATACAGCAATGCATATTTCAGAGGTAACGGGAATTCCGGCGAGAGTAGAACCGAGGCTGATCGAGCAGAATTTTGGCAAATGGGAATCTACGCCAAGAGACGGAGCAGAGTTCAGGAAAGCAAAAGAGTTTTTTGCCTGCAGCCATGAGGGCGGGGAGTCTACTTTGCGTCTGGCACAGAGAATTTACAATCTTCTGGATGAAATCAAAGAAAAATCAGAGGAAAAAACGTATATTCTTGTGGCACATAATGGGATTGCAAGAGTTGTACAATCTTATTTTACAGATATGACGAATGAGGAATATGCGGCTTTCGGCGTGAAGAATTGCGCAGTAGTGAGATACGATTTTTGAAGAGGCGATTTGTATAAGGATGCATGTTGTTTTCTGTTTATTGTGGATTATATTAGTATGATGAAAAGCCGTGAGTCATTTTGATCTTGTGAGAAGCAAAATGAACGGTAGATAGAAAGCTGGGAAAGCTGTTTTACGCGAGAGGGAAGAATTATGTTTGGAAGAAAGAAGAAACGGAAAATGCCGGCACAGCAGTATGATCCGCAGAAACAGAAGGCGGTAATACACTGCAGTATTTGTACTGGCGAGCAAGTGGCAGGATTTAAAGATATTGCTACGGGGCATTTTGAAGAAGTTATGGTGATTCGTAACGATGGGGATTTGAAGGCATTTAAAGAAATGTATGGCATTACGGAAATTTTGAAGGAATATTGAGGATATGTGCATGGAGCGAACTGTGATGTGTTGAGTGTATCGCGCTTTCACATAAAAATGAGAGTGTAAAATAAAGTGCGTAAGTTTTGTTACCGGTAACTTACACACTTTATTTTACACTCTCTACCGGTAACTTACTTGCCTTGGATTCGGTTAACACAGTTCACTATGATTCCCTCATTTGAGGCAAATTTTGTACTGAAATTTACTTTTGGGTTGGCCTTTTATATCGTTTTATCAGATGATGATGGTACCAGATCATAACCAACAGAGGTAAAATGATTGCAGCGAGAAATGGAATCAGATACCAGAGGGTGTCTCCGATAAAAAATCCTATGACCCAGGAAAGAATGATAACGATTCCATAGAGAATCCACATGGTACCATGCTTTTTGTTCCATGCTGTTACGTCTGTAAGTTCTTCTTTTTTGGGAGGTTTTTCTCCATTATAGAATCCGACGGGATCGGTACTTCGGAACTGGGAAATACCAATACCAATCATAATAAAGGCGCACATACCCAGAATAAAACCTGATGCAACCATTATGTAATCCCCCTATCTTTCTATGGATTTGTAAAGAGTCTGTGACTGATGTATGATACTATTATACAGAAATTTTGGAAGAAAGATAGAGCAATTTTCAAACACGCTCTAGGATTTTCGATTGTAAAGTGAAGGTTTGTCTGAATAATACAGACTGTCAGGCAAAGAATATAACAGATGGGATGAAAAATATGAAAAAGAAACAGAGAATTTATTTGTTTTTGCATTTCTGATGCGTGGAATAACAGGGCTTTCGCCCCATTATTCCACGGTTATATTGTGCCATTCCAACACTTTCAGAAAATTTCTAATTCATTGACAATGCAAAAAACAGCGAAAGAGCAAGACAGCCCAGACCGGTGACAAGAAGTGTCCATTTTCCGGTGGATCTGCCACGGTCTTTTTGCTGGGCTTTTTTTTCTGTGCAATAAGTAAAGTAATCTTTTCTGTTATTAAAGCGTCCTTTGCGGAAGGAAAACAGACAGACTACCATGTGGCCAAGATATTGGATTCCATAAAAATTGCCTGCTTCAGAGATGAACATCAGAATACCGAAGCCTATGTAGAATACTGCTGCGGTAAAGAATCCATCGCTGCAGTAAGAGAGCAATAGTTCTCCGGTGTTTCCGTAGGTGCTGATTTCATACCAGATGACAAGCAGTGCGATTGCAGCAGCTATTGCTACTGCAATCAGGTAAGAACTTAGAGTTTTCTGTGTTTCATGCGTTCACCAGCTTTTTGCGGTATTTTTCAAATTCTTCTGTATTGCAGCTTACAAAATGTCCTGGTGCGATTTCCCGCAATGTTGGCTGTTCCATGGAGTAATCATGTTCATCTTCGGGAACATAGACAATTCGTTTTCGCTGTTTTTCATAATGCGGATCCGGGAGAGGAATCGCTGAAAGAAGAGAGCAGGTGTAAGGGTGAAGCGGATGGCTGAAAAGTTCATCGGAGTCTGCAATTTCAACAATCTTTCCGAAATACATAACAATGATTCTGTTTGAAAAATATTTTACTACAGACAGGTCATGAGCGATGAACAGAATGGTAAGTCCCATTTCCTTACGGAGTTCGTTCAGAAGATTGATAACCTGTGCCTGAATGGATACGTCCAGCGTGCTGACCGGTTCGTCTGCGATGATCAGATCCGGATTCATAATGATGGCACGGGCAATGCCGATACGCTGTCTCTGTCCACCGGAAAATTCGTGGGGATAGCGGGATGCATGTTCTTTTACAAGACCAACTTTTTCCAGCACTTCATATACTTTTTCATCGATGTATTTCTGATCGCGAATGCCCTGAATGATCAGGCCTTCGGCTATGATCTCGCGAATGGTCATACGCGGATCCAGAGAAGCAATAGGATCCTGGAAAATCATCTGGATTCTGGTTACTATGTTTTCTCTGGAGGCATTTTTCAGTTTTTCCTGTCGTTCTTTTTTCAGCTGATCAAGTTTTGTGGAATTCCCGGCAGCTGCTTTTTCTTTTTCATCGTACTCCTCGTTGATTTCTTTTGTAAGACGTTCACGATAAAGAGAAACGCAGTTTTTGTGATCGTTTTTTGCTTCTTTTATGAGATTTTTCTGTTCTTCTGTAAAGACTTTCAGATGGTCTTTCTCAGCTTTTATTTCATCCTTTTTGCCTTCTTTTTTTAATGCTGCAATTCTTTCTCTGGAAGCTTTGCGTTCCTCTGCAATAGCATCTGTGTAGGAACGGGTGCCTGCGACAATACGCTGTCCTTTAAAATAAACATCCCCGGAAGTTGCATTGTACAGCTTGATAATGGAACGGCCGGTTGTTGTTTTTCCACAGCCGGATTCTCCTACAATTCCGACAACTTCCCCTTTTTTTACAGTGAAACTGATATCATCCACTGCCTTGAAATCTTTTTTTCCGAAATATTGTTTCAGATGCCTGACTTCAAGAATATTTTCGTTTTCACACATTACCTGGTACCTCCATTTTTTTCATTGCTTTGATTCGGTCAGTGACGCTTCTTGGTGGATCAACTTTGGGCGAATCGGGGTGCAGCAGCCAGGTTGCTGCATAATGAGTATCTGAGACTTTGAAAAAAGGAGGTTCTTTCTCAAAGTCGATCTTCATGGCATATTTATTGCGGTCTGCAAATGCATCGCCTTTTGGCGGATAGATCATGTTAGGCGGAGTGCCCGGAATTGCTTCCAGTGTATCCCTGGTATCCAGAGACGGCATGGAGGAAAGCAGTGCCCAGGTGTAAGGATGTTTCGGATCATAAAAAATGTCGTCTGCCGTGCCGTATTCTACGATTTTTCCTGCATACATGACGGCTACTTTGTCTGCCATATTGGCAACGACACCAAGGTCATGTGTAATATGGAGGGCTGGACGGATATGACAGCAGATTGATTCCTCTGGAACAGGAAGAGAACACTCTCACCAGTGAGTACTGGCATATCATGGAAGTGCATTTGCTGTTCCTTTCTAAAAATAAAAAAAGCGTCTCTTAAAATCCCTGATGAAAGAAACGCTGATGCATCTGTTTGATGTCGATAAATTTATAAAATTCTATTGATTAGTGCTGAATAATTACACACTTTATTAGGTTAATTTGTCAAACGAAACAGAAAATAAAATGATAAAAATATTCAAAGCAGCCCATTTGAGAATTTGTTTGATGCCATGATTTTTGTTTACAATTATTTGTACATATTTTATACTATCATTAAATAGATGGTACATCGTAAATGAAACAACGGGGGGGATGGGTATGAATGAGATCTTTTTGGACTGTTATATAAAAATATCAATCCTGATTGCAGTGGTTGATGTGATTCTGGCCATGAAATCCATTCGCAAAAAAAGTACGACAGGAAGGTTTCTGGGTTATGGCTGCGCGGTAGCGGCTTTGGTGGATATCAGTTATCTGATCAGTATTCTGAATGACAGTTATCTGTGTATGTCGATTATGTCCAGTATCTATTTTGTCAGCATAGATATTATGCTGCTCTGTGTTCTTATATTTACCGTGTGTTTTACGAAAGGGAAATTTACCAGGAGAGGAAAAAGAATCCTCAGGCTGATCGGCTTATATACACTGTTTGAGGTCATGGTTTTTGCAGTAAATCCGTTCAGGGAAATTGCAATCAGTTATATACGGCGAAATACATTTATTGCGAAATACAGTTACGAGATGAAACCTCTTTACTGGATGCATCTGATTTTTACCTATTCTCTTGTTGCAGTGATCCTGGTGCTGCTGCTACGAAAACAATTCCGCGTTCCAAAAGAATACGGAGCTCAGTATCGTTATGCGGTTATGGGGATTCTGACGGTTGTTATTGTGAATGGTGTGTTTCTGTTCTGGCCGGGAGTGAATGTATATAATCTGCTGGATTATTCTATCTGTGGTTATAGCCTTACGGCATTTATGCTGTACTGGAGCTGTTTTGATTATTCTACACATGGAATGCTGAACCGGTTAAAAACCAGTGTGTTTGAGAATATTGATCAGGGAATTGTCCTGTTTGATTATAATGATAATCTGATTCTTTATAATAAACGGGCAGATCATCTGCTTGGAGGAATTCAGCAGGAAAAATGTTCTGTTGCAGAAGATTTTCTGAATTGTTACAATCTTGCACTGAATACAGAAAAGGAAAATGACAGTTTTTCTGTGCAGTGTTATATAAAAAACAGTGAGGAAGAAAGACCTCTCCGCTGTGATATCCGAAGACTGAAAAATGCAAAAGATCAGATACTTGGACAGTTGTTTGTGTTTTCAGATGCAGCTTTGGAAACAGACTTGCTTACAGGATTTCAGAACTGGGAGAGTTTCCAGCGGTTCGCACGGGAAAGCAGCGATCATTTTGCAAGCCAGACAGCAGTGGCAATCTGTGATATAAACAGTCTTTCCGTGATCAACAGCACGATGGGAAGCAGTGTGGGAAATCAGAAAATCCGGATGCTTGCAGATACGATGAGGCAATATTTCCCAAAGGGAACTTATTATGTGAGGGGACTGGAAGCAAATCTCATTGGTTTGTGCAGTCGTAGAAGTGAAGAGGAAATGCAGGAATGTCTGCGGCAGGTGAATGAACATTTTTCCGAAAAAATCCAGTATGCAGTCAGTACTACGTCAGAGGAAGCACCGGATATTCTTCAGGCGATACATGTGGCAACGACGGCGATGCGTGCGAAAAAACTTCTGGATCAGGAATCGATTCATTCCGAAATGCTTACGTCTCTGATCAGGGCTTTGCAGGAATGTGACAGCGATACGGAACACCACGTACGCCGTACGCAGCTGATGGGGGCGGAACTGGGAAAGAGAATCGGGCTTTCCGATATTCAGCAGAGTCAGTTGTCACTGCTTTGTCTTCTGCATGATATCGGCAAGATCGGAATTCCGCTGGAAATTTTGAATAAACCGGGTAAACTTTCTGATGAGGAATGGAAAATCATTAAATCTCATACAGAAAAAGGGTATGTGATTGCAAACAGCAATAACGAATTGAAAGGGATTGCCGAGGAAATTCGTCACCATCATGAACGCTGGGATGGAAAGGGCTATCCGGATGGTCTGAGCTGTGAAAGTATTCCGCTTTTATCCAGGGTGATTGCGGTGGTGGATGCGTATGATGCGATGACTAATGATCGGATTTACAGGCCTGCCATGTCGGTTTCCAGTGCAATGGAGGAATTAAGACACTGTGCGGGAAGTCAGTTTGACCCGTTTATTGTATCGGAATTTTTAAGGATGTTGAGAGAGAACAAAGTAATTGTGGAAAAAATCTGTGCGGATGAGGAAAAATCGAAAGAGAGGAAAACTGGATATGAGGGCGCCGGGAAGAATGAAGAAGTAAAGGGATATAGTGTTCATCCGATTCCTTACAGCCGATATCTTCTGGATGAATCTATGAGAATTGTGGATGTGGATGAGAATTTTGAGAAGCTTACCGGTTATTCAAAGGAAGAAATCCGCGGGAAACATATGCTGCAGGCAGATCTGATTCCTTCCGAGGAGCGTACAGAATATTTGTGTCAGACGAATGCCAGTCTTGCGAAAAGTCCTCTTGTTTTTCAGGAACATAAGCTTCGGCGGAAAGATGGTTCAGATATTTATGTGTTCTGTTTTGGCAGAATGTATTATGATTCTGCGGTTCGTGCAGGACGGTCTGAAATTGTTATTGTGAATATTTCCAATACATATTCTATGAAGATGCTGATGGATGCGGAACAGAATAAAGCGCAGATAAGGCTTCGGCATTGGGAGCGTACTTATCGGAGAGATTCTCTTACGGGACTTTTGAATCATGCTTCTTTTCGCAGTGATGTGGAATTAAAGATTCTGGAAGGAAAATCCAGGATTCTGATGATGATTATGGATGTAGATAAGTTCAAGGAATATAATGACACGTTCGGGCATCATAATGGAGATAAATTTTTGATACTCGTGGCACAGACGATTATGACCTCTCTGCGTAAAGAGGATCGTGCCTGCCGTATGGGCGGTGATGAGTTTGCGGCAATGCTCTTTTTTGATAAAGATACCAGGCAGGAGCAGATGCAGGAACGAGCGCAGCAGATTTTTGATAAAGTGAATATGACACTGAAGGCAGCTTCCGGAGGAACTGGTATTTCGATGGGTGTGGTATTTGCAGAACCGGAAGCAGGATTTAATGAGTTGTATGAGGCGGCAGACCGGGCACTTTATGAGGCAAAAAACAGAGGCAGAGGAAAAATGGTGATTCTGTAAGGGGGATTACAGCATGATTGTTTTTCAGGACAGTGGGCAGAAGAATTATTTTTTCTGCCCACTGTCTGCAAAAACTGAAATTTATAGCAATCAAGTAAGTTTTTGAGTTTTATCGTGATTCTTTTCTAAATCCATATGGTTATTCTTCGTCCATTTCCATATATGCCCTGGCGATGCGTCTGTAATCAAAGTCCTTTTTTATCTTCTGAACGGTGAAATCGTCGCCGTCGATCATACTTTCGTAAATATAGATTCCTTCATCATCAATTACGTCATCTTTGACAACAGCACCTACGACATAGTGTTTCTTTTCAAAATCAAACTCATCTACCACAGCCATTTCGACATCGGAACCATCGCGGGCTGTAATATGAAAGGTAACATATTCTTCAAACTGGTTTTCCATGGTTTTGCCTCCTTTGATTGTAATGGTGGATAGCTTAGAGCGTGTTTGCAAATTGCTTTCTGACATACTCTGTGGCTTCTCTTAGTATAGCATGCGGCATTCTATTTGTCTTGGGTTTACAAAAAATATATCGTTTGTTATACTTTTTTCAAAGCATAGTTTCTGCAGTTTCGAAGCTCATTCAGGATATGGAAAATTCAAAAAACTGGTGAAAGAATTTAATTAATTTCTGTATTTATCATGAATTATAAACGTTAAAATTTTATTTTGTATACCTGATAATATAGGGAAAAGAAACTTTCTATGAAAGGTAAGAAAATGAGGAGAAAAATATGACGGAAAACAAAAAAAACGAAACAGCTTATAGAAAAATTGATAATCTTCAGGTATATGTCCTTGAACTTGAGAATAAAGGGGCTCAGACTGTTATTGCGGAAAAGACTGCCCGGATTGCGGCACGAAGGGGTGAGCCAGGAGAGAAGATAATTTCATGGAGTGTGGATTCTAATGGTGAACCGGTTTTAGAAAAGGAAGCAGTGGTGTCTGTAGATGCGGAAACAGGAGTTCCCGGATGGGTAGTAACAAAACTTGATGAGGACGGGCAGGAAGCGGTTGATCAGAATGGGAACAGAAATGAATGGATTATTGATGACACAACATTTCAAAAAAAATATGAACCGGATCCGCAGGTTCCAGGTATTTTCCGACCAGTCGGCGGGCAGCAGAAATTTATCAGATTATGCGAGGCAATTCATATTATACAATGGGGAAAAGAATGGAAGGTGGATGCAGGAGGTTTCATCAATATCACAAAAGCGGAGGATATGTATGTGATTTCGGGGAGAGATTTTGCAGATACGTATAGAGTTGTGGAAAAAATATAAAAAATGTTGTGCAGTTGTCTGCGGTTCTGAAGTTTTTTGGAGAGATAACGTCAGGAAATGTTTCAAAAAAATATAATGGAAAGAGAACGGTGTACCCGGCTTGGTGTCAGGTGTACCGTTTTTTTATATTACAGGAAAGTGCTCCGCATTTTCCTGTAATATAAAAAATTGTATCAAAGGAAAGGGCTTTGTATTTTCTTTTGATACAAAACTCCGATGTACTGGAAATTTAAAATAATTTTTATCCATACATGTAATATAGATGAAGACAAGTTGATTGTTAAAGAATTGCCTTGTATCAGAACAGAAATGCTGCACCTTGAAAATTTCATAGTTTATTTACTGGAGAAGAGAATTCAGGAAAGGCTGTAACGGTGGATAGGAAAATTTGTCACTTTTATGCTTCGTGATGTCTGCATAAGCAGATATTTCCGTTTAAGGAGGTATATGTTATGGAAAAAAATAGCAAAGATACAGTTGTTGAAAAGAATATGATTAACTGGGAACTGAACGAATATGGTGTTCTGATTGTGGATGGAAAAGGAGTGATCGAAGACTGTGATTGCGGAAGCAATCCATGTGCACCTTGGGACTCTGTGAAAGATCGGATATTGGAAATCCGTATTATGGAAGGGATTACCGAGGTTGGTGTCAATGCTTTCAGAAACTGCAGGAATCTGGAGAAAGTGGTTCTTCCTCATTCTTTGAGACGGATTCATGCCTATGCATTCCGGGATTGCAAGAAGCTCGTCAGTATGGAAACGGATCGGCAGAATTTTAAATATATCTATGATGATTGTGAGTATGCAGCAGATGATACCATTATTTTTGGAGTGGAATCTTTCCACAATGTTCCCTGGAGCATAGCCAGATGGGGGAACTTCTACATACAGGAAGACCGGATGTACGTTACTTTTGCCGGAGATTCCGAAAAATTAGAAGTACCGGAAGGGGTTCGTGTGTTGAAATCATTTTCCATGAATCATCTGAATGTGGATTCTGTGATTCTTCCGGAGACCCTGGAAGTAATCGAAGATTTCGCATTTTCCGGATCAAAAGTGAAAGAAATCGTGACACTTCCGGATTCTGCAGAAAAGCTTGCCGACTATGCGCTGGCAGATTGTTCCATTGTGTGGGAGGGTTCGCCGTCCCTTGAAAAAATGGCAAAAAATAACCGAAAACGGAAGGAAGCTGATCGAAATCGTTTTCCTGTTTACTTTAAACGATATTCGTTATCTTTGATGAGCAGAAAATCGTTTGGAAAGTTCAGGAAGTTTAAAGTAACAGAAAACAGGCAGAAACAGAAGTGGGATGGCTTCGTTTCCTCATATGTGTATGACAGCAGCGCTGATGTCGGAAACAGCATTTACAGAAGAATCCACAATGGAAATGTTGTATTGTGTGTGGCTTATAAAGATCACAGAATTGTCTCGGTTAAGTCATTCGCATGGGATAGCGGCGAAAAAATTACAAATGAATATCTGATGTATCCGGTTATTGATGAAAAGTATGAGCTGGCTCCATGGCGCGATTCTTTTACCTATCAGGAAAAAGAAGAGATTGTAGGTGCTTTTGGAAATTTTGATGGAAAACATTTAAAAGAAGATGATGTATTAAGGTATCCTGAGCCGGATACCCATGAGGAATGGTTTTGGTCAAATGACAGAGAAAATTTCGGTGGTCCGCTTGAAATGGAATTCCTTCACATGTGGTTATCGCTGCATTCTGAAATTACGGTAGATTCTATAAAGGAAAATATAGAAAAGGACGAATACAGATGGTTTGTAGAGGTATAAAATTTTTTAAGAAGAAATGGGGATAGAATATGAAGACGATGTATCACATCACATCCATTGATAACTGGGAATCGATTCAGGAGTATGGTCTGGTGCCGCAGTATGGTTTTTTATCCGATATGGTGATGGAACAGCTTCCGGGAGTGTATATGTTCCTGGAAAAGGATGAAGTGAATTATGCGATGCAGCACTGGTTCGGGGATATGATCCGATATGTTTATGACAGAGAAAAACTGATTTTACTTGAAATACAGATTCCGGATGATTTCGGAATAGAGGAGCGTTTCGGGTGGGAGGCAATCAGCCGTTCCACCATTCCTGCTGAATATATAAAAATTGTTGATTTTGAGGGAAAGAAAGACTTTAACAGGAAGTAAGGAGGCACGTTATGAGAGAGTTTGAACAGGTTTACATGAGAATTGTCCGTAAGTTGTGGGAAGCGATATCGGAGTCCCATACGGGAGATAATATGTTTTTTTCTCCATTATCTGCATTTGTCATTGCAGCAATGCTTGAAAATACGGCAGCAGGACGAACCAGAGATGAAATCACGGATTTTCTTGGATATGCTGGTTATATGAATGAAAACAGATTCAGAGAAAAGTTAACGGAACTTCTTCTGGAGCTGAAAGCAGAGAGGGAAACTTTTTTTGCAAATGCAGATGCCTTTGCTGTAAATCAAAAATATCTGCCGTTTATTCAGCCGAAATTCATGGACAGGTTTAGAAGAACATTTCCGGAAGCGGAACTGTTTTGCCAGGGAGATGCTGCACAGGCAGTAAATGAATGGGTGAGCACCAAAACAAAAGGAATAATCGGCTCTCTTATTTCTCCAAATGCACAGCCGGATTTTATTTTGCTTAATGCAGCAGTATTTCTTGCGGAGTGGATGAACGAGTATACGGAACGTGCTGTTAAGGAAAAGGAAGATTTTACAAATTCGGATGGAGAGCAGGAAAAAGTCACGATGCTTTTCAGTGAAGAGGATACTTACATCCATGCAGACGGTGTTTCCGGATTTGCGAAACCTTATAAAGGCGGAGAGTATGAGTTTATGGCGCTGCTTCCAGATGATCCCGGAACCAGAATAGAAGAGCTTATGAAAAAAGGAATTGCCGGAGAACTTTATGATCTGTATCGAAATGGAACGAACATGAAAGTATACGTAAAAATTCCGGAGTTTACGTATTCTTCTGTGGAAAACCTCAGTGAGCCTTTGAAAAAACTGGGGATAAAAAGAATCTTTGAAGAAGGTGCGGATATGAGTCCGGTAATTATGAGGAGACAGGCTCATGTGGAAGAGATTGTTCAGAAAGTGTATGTTCAGGTTGACCGGAACGGTACCAAAGCAGTGGCAGTCACATATAGTGAATGTGAGGTAAGTGCAGCATTGCCATGGGAGGAGGAAGAGTACAGGGAAGTATATCTGGACAGGCCGTTTTTGTTTGCAATTATGCATAAGAGAACGGGACTGCCGGTGTTTGCCGGAATTGTGAACCGGGTGTTTTGATTTACAAAAATGTACCGTTTGCTATAATTTTTGCAAATGAAAATAAGTCAGGAGGAAACGAAATATGAAGAATTTAGTAAAATTGGTAAACATTCATGATGGAGAGGGAAAAGAACATCATAACGGGGACAGACTTTATATCGAATCGCAGCCTCGTGCTGAAGCCGGCAATTTGAAATACGAGTATTTCTTCCCGATGGACGATAAAGAAACGGTTTTGCTTATCGACAACTGGGAAGATCAGAAAGCATTATTGGCACACATCATCAGCAATGGATTTCCATTGGTCACGTCAATATAATCGGCACATACTGATTGGGCAATATTCTGCAGAACCTGTGAAACGGACGCATAACAGATTTCATTTACCATGTGCAGATGAATGGATTCGGGTGCAATTTCCTTCAGCTTGTCTGCATGATTTTCAGCCAGCTTATCTGAAAGAATCATATGGTATTCCTGAGAAACAGCAGGATAATACTGATTTAGGAATTTATGGATATTTGGAATTGTCTCTTTCAAATTCAGATAATCATTATGGGATGCAATGATACCGGCAAATACAGAGCAATGAGGCTCTAACTGACAGGTAGTATATAAACAATCCGTTTCTTTTTCTGCCAGTAATTTTAGAAGAACCGGCTGTTTTTTATGAGTCAATGCAAATGGAATCTGACGGATAAGAAGGCGATCCTGCTCCTTGTAATCCTTGAAGGAAATGTATTCCTTTAATGGTGCAAGAGCATCATTTAGTGCAGACAGAGACTGCTGTAAATGAAATGCAGATGAACTATTTACAGATGATGCTTCCTTGAACAGTGTATGAAAGTTTCCCTCGTAGATGGCCAGAGCACTGCGTTTGTTCTGCCACATTTGGGAAATAGCAAGTTCCATAGAGTACATGCAGGATAATATCTGGTCCTGACCATGGAAGATGCGTTCTGCAGAGCTGCGAATCAAAGAAAGTGACTCTTCAATTATCTCCCGGTTATTATTGGAAATCTGTCCGCATTTTACATGAAGCTTTAATGAAAGCTGATCAAGCGGATCCAGTTCAGGATGATTTTTAGCAGGGGATTTCCAATCAGATAAAGTAATCTGACTGGTTTCATTGCATGGTACAAGACATACATGCCATTTGTTGGAACTGTCATGTGTAGTGATATCTGAACCGCTGTAAATCAGATCGAGAGTTGGAACCTGAATAAAACCTTTCAGGATCTTTTCAATCATCCAGCGACGATGCTCAAGTGCGGCAAGGCGATTAATAATAGATGGATTTTCATCCATCAGTTTCGCAAACTTTTCTGCGGCAAGACGATGATCAGTGGTATCAATTCCGCAGCATTCCAGTTTTTCCTGGATATGCATGGCTGCCTCCAGGTTTGATATGTAATTGTATGGTTCTATAAATGCAGAGCGGATCTGATCGTCCGTAACGTGGTCATTAGATGCTTTACAATAAGAATAATGAAGATTGTAGGCAATCGTTTCCAGCTGTTCAAGATAAGAAGTATCTTTCTGAAAACCAAAAGCAAATGTATCAGATTTTGCATGAATCGTACATTCAGGTTTCTTGTTTTGTACATAGGAGATGATGGATCCTGATCCAAATATGGATGAAAAGGCTCTGGCATAAGCCAGATTCTGTGGATCCTTACCTGTTGAGATCACAATATAATTGTAGCCGGACGCGGATATTTCAGAAAGAATCTGAGTAAGAGTCGCCTCATCTCTGCCCAGGGAACGATAATGAATATCTGCATAAACCCTGTCACCTTCCGGAGCATTTAATTCGGTATGATTGTGAGTGATTTTTGCATAATTCTTTAATTCGGGAGCTTTGGACAGCAGGGCATTTGCCGAGCGGGTGGGATTTGCTGTTAAAACAGTTACATATAAACTGGTATCAAGAAGCTGGCCATTGACCAGAATCTCCTGAAAGATAGTATCCATGCGTGAGCCGGAGCCTATCAATAAAACTCGCAATTCGTAATGACCGTTATTTGCTGCGGTACGATACTTTACAAGGGGATGCTGCTGAAATAATCTGCAGCAGGAAAGTCTGAAATTGCTCATTGATTTATGCCTCCTGAACAGGGATAAGCAGTTAATCCGTTATGCATTAGCTGCTGTACTTTTAAACTTTTGTTTTTTATCCATCTTTTTTCAGAATATCATAAATAGACGATTCACGGTACTGTTTTTTGGTTTATTTTTGGCAAGATGTTATTTGTTCAAAGACAAATCAAGCTGACATTCTAACCTATCATTGAAATTAATTTTCATCATTTCCTCTATTCTCTTCACAATATGCCCCATCATAAAAAAAATCGTTTCAAAATGCATATAATCCAAAATATTCTCATCAAACATAAACTTAAGATTTGCAGGAAATTCTTCATCTGCCTCCCAGTATTGGATGATAACCGGTAAAAAAGTAAAAGGATACAATTTTGCTGCCACATCACCTTTTAATTCAAGTTTTTCTCCAAAAATGGTGCATACAGTTTCCAGTTCCTTTCGTTTCCCGTTGAATCCATCTGCTGACTTCTGAAAAATATTGATTCCAACACCACTTGATTTCACTGTTCCTTTCAGCATATAAACCGGACAGTAATTTCCTGAAAGGCTACAGTCATCTTTTGAATAACAAAGTATGTCATAAATCGTCATAGATTCATTATAATCTGCTTCAACACTTGTTGAAAAACTATTTTCTGACCATTCTACCTTTCCGGTTTTACGATTAATTCTGTATTCTCTTAACATAAACTCTATATAAATGTAACTTTCATCATTTCTAAGCGAAAACTTTTTTATCATTTTTTCCTGATTATACTTTACAAACTCTCCACGCATTTGATTGCGCATGATTTCATAATTGGATACCATCGTCTGTTCCTCCCTATTAAGTCAAGTCTTTTTTCCTTGAATATCAAGGATTTTTTCAATATATCATCAATAAATATCTCAGAAGAAGGAGCCATAGGAATGGACATTTCTCTGTAT
>NZ_JBQHXR010000034.1:0-19658 GCF_052063365.1 Blautia sp. HCP3S3_G3
CGCGCAGTTTTTCCAAGAATCGGCAGATCCTGAACTTTGCGTAAATATGTCCCATGATAAGTTTGGGTTTCCTGACCACACTCTGGACATTTGGAAGAATGTGTTTTGGATCGCATTTTAATATGAATAGAACTGTCATCATGGTCAACAGAAGTAGTTGACAGCAACTCACCCGGGAAAAACATATCCAGCTTTAACGAATCATTCATTATCATATACCGCCTTTATTTGATACCAATATTTTATCACAGAAATAATTTCATTGGAAGCAAAAAACGGGTGATTGCGGAAGAACCAAAACCAGATCCAGTTCTTCTATTTTCAAAATACCACCCCTATATTGTTTTGTAATATGGAAAAAGCATTGTCTATCGAACACCGATCAGACAACGCTTTTTCCTGTCAAATTCTAATCCATGTCTGATGCATCTGTTACTTCGTCTGCAGTAATTCCTTTTTCTGCTTTCAGTTTCTTATTTGCACCTTCTACATTCATTCTTGAAAGCACAAACATGATCAACACATCAAAGATCAATGGAAGCCACAGATACATAAACTGCATCATATTAAGTGCAGACTGTGGCTGTGTTGCATTCGTTCCAACATAACCGCTGAATTCAAGCATCCAACCGACAACAGCAGTTCCAATACCTCCACCGATTTTTACACCAAGAGAAGTGCAAGAATACATCGTACCATCAATTCTCTTTCCCTGTGTAAGATAAGTGTATTCAGAGCAGGATGCGATAACTGCATTCATATCTCCCTGCCAAGGTCCCTGTCCTAATGCTGCAAGAGCTGTAAATGCCATCATAAGCGGAACACTACCCATATATCCGGCAACGACAACAAGTGCTCTACCGACAACTGCTAAGATATAACCTCTTAAGTTCAGTTTGTACATGCCTTTCCACTTACCAACTAAGGTTGGTGTGAAAATCAAGGCAATGATCAGAGGAATATTAACTGCCCACGCAAACTGTCCGAACAGATTCTTATTCTTCAGTACCCATGTCATATAATAAATACCTGCTCCAATCATGGCACTGTATAACTGCTGTAAAATGTAAGTTCCACAGATCATCATATAATATTTGTTTTTGATAAGAAGCTTAAATGCCTGTACCATTCCGTACTTCTCATCTTCATTTTTTACTTCTCCTTCGTTAAGTTCCTCTTCTGGAAGCTCCTTAACAGAAAGAGCAGAAATCGTATTTACAATAAGACCAATGATTGCATAAATAATGGCTACAGTTCTCCATGCAGCTGCGTCTCCACCACACTTATCGACAAATCCGACTGTAATTGCCTGAATCAGAAGGCTTGTCGAAAATGCAAAGATGAAACGGTAAGATCCCATCTGTACACGTTCTTTGCTGTTCTTTGTGATGAGTGATGTAAGTGCTGAGTATGCAATATTATTTGCGGTATAAAATACACCATTTAACAGTGTATAAGAGATAAAGAACCATGCATATTTAGCAGTTGTTCCCCAGCTGACTGGTACTGCAAAACAGCAGACTAATGTAATGGCACATCCAATATAACCATACAACATCCATGGCTTTGCTTTTCCCATCTTGCTGTGTGTCTTATCGATCATAGATCCAAAGAATATATCCGTAAAACCATCAAATAATTTTGATACGGCAATCAGGGTACCTACGACACCAGCAGCAAGTCCTACTGAGTCTGTCAGATAGACCATCATAAAAGATGTCAGGAACGCATAAACTACATTACCTGCGATATCACCCGAACCATATCCTATTTTGTTATACCATTTTAAATACTTTTTTTCTTCCATAGAATTCTTTTGCTCCTCATATTCATCGCACTTAGAATCTCAAGATGCCTAACAGTATGATGCCTAATTCTAAATTTTTTCGCTTTGTTTTTGTCTGATTGTTCTGTATATCCGGACTTTACAAAACAATCAGACTCTCCTTCCTTGTTAACGGGTTACCTAAAACCTTATTATCCCTTTACATACGGAACCAGAGTAAACTGGAACCGGAATAATACATCATTAAATCGATACTGATCCAATACAACTGGACCACAACTGTTAGAACCTATTCCATTTAATGCATAGTCAACACAAAATACTACGCTGTCTGATTCTGTCAATTCATAATTATGCGTTTTCTTCTCAAGTTCTTCCTGTGTATAATAAGAAGCATTGAAGGAAAATGCCTTTTCTGCGGATGCCACAATTCCATATCGGCTATTGTTAAGTTCTACATATTCGCAATCATAATGGCTTCCATTCTCCTGTGGACGGATATAATCTTCATGCAAATCCCCTATATTTGCCCGGTACAAACCGTGGCTTGCTGCCTGATGCTTATCACGATAGCTTTCCTGCGGTCCCATCCCAAAGTATCTGACATCTGCAAGTTTCTTATCCAAGAACATTCTCACACCAAATCTCGGAAGATCCGGGAACTCTCCATCTTTTGTGGCCTCAATATCTGCGTCTATTTTTCCTGCCGCATCTATTGTCCATGTAATCGTCACATCAAGAATCTTCTGCACTGTCTCTGCCACAACGGAAGCATGACTTGTAATCTTCACACCATGTTTTCCCTGCACAACCTCTGTCGTATAGGCTCTTGTATAAGCCTTATCATAGTGGGCTTTCCTCCATTCAGATTTGATGTACATATCGTTATCTGTTGGGGCTCTCCAGATATTTAACTCCATCGGATGGTTCAGATATTCCCGTCCTGCGAATTTCATCTCCGTGAAGAGTGCAGTACGTCGATCTATTGTATAAGCAAATTCACGACCTTTAATGTGAATCTGTGTATCATTTTCATTTACCTGTAATTCAGAATCTGCTGATGTTTTTTCCAGCCACTTCTCTGCCAGCTGGCATTTTGCGTCTTTCTGACTTACCTCGATTTCATCAAATCCCAGAATGTGGTCTTTCTCCAACAGTGGCATTTCTTTTTTCAACTGGTAAATAAGTTTCAGATAACATTTTCCATTCTCTGGAACATTGATATTCAGACTTATTTTTCCTTCACTATGTGGTGCCACAGAAACTTCTGCGAGTTTTCCTTTACTGATCACGAGTCCATCCTGTGTCAGTTCATAGCTGATTTTTACATAATCCTTCAGATCATCAAAATCCATATAGTTATGAAGAACCAGTTCCCCACTTCCTTTATCATAGGAAACAACCCTTGCCGGGCGATAAACATTCTTGTATTCCAAAAGTCCTGTGTGTACAGTTCTGTCCGGATATACTAACCCATCCATGCAGAAATTGCCATCATGAATTTCTTCTCCATGATCTCCTCCGTAGGCATAGATTTTCTTTCCATTCTCAGCAGTGCCATGAGCAATCGCATGATCACACCACTCCCAAACAAAACCACCACACATTTTATCGTTGTCCTGAATCATCTGGAAATAATCTTCAAAATCGCCAGGCCCATTTCCCATGCTGTGGCAGTACTCTACCAGAAGGAATGGTTTGCTTCCGTCCTTGTCCAGATATTCCTGAATCTCGGAAAGTGCCGGGTACATACGACTATACACATCCAAGTTGCTGTACTCATATGTTTCATCATAATTACGATATCTTGCACTCTCATACTGTGTGATACGATCCGGATCAAATTTCTTTGTCCAAGCAAGTGCTTTTTCAAAGTTGCAGCCATAAGCACTTTCATTTCCCATAGACCACATGACAATACAAAAACGGTTTTTATCACGTTCTACCATGAGTTTCACACGGTCAACAATGGCTGCTTCCCATGCCGGATCATCTGCAATCTTTTCATTCCATCGTTTGAACCGGTTATAGTCTGTGTCTTCCTCTCGGTAAAGCATGAATGGACCATGTGCCTCAATATCCGCTTCATCTATCACCATAAATCCATATTTATCACACATTTCATAGAAGAATGGTGCATTCGGATAATGGCTGGAACGGATTGCATTAAAATTATGCTGTTTCATTAACGTAAGATCGGTTGTGATCTGTTCCACACTGATTGTAAATCCAGTAACTGGATCGGAATCATGACGATTGACACCACGGAATTTAATCTTCTGCCCATTTAAATATATAACCTGATCTTTAATTTCTATCTTTCGTAATGCGATATGATCTACAATTACCTCATTTTCCGTCTCAAGAATCAGTTGATACAGATATAGATTTTCTGTATTCCAAAGCTCCGGATTTGCAATCTCTAACACCGCTGTTCCTTCTTCGGCAATACTTCCTACTGCGACAACTGCTCCATTTTTATCTTCAATCGAAATTTTTACATTTGCTGGAGAGTAGAATTTCACATCAAGCTCTATCTTTGCAAGCATATCCTCAATCTTGGTTTTTATATGATAATCGCTGATTGCCTGCTCCGGACGTTTTAGAATATACACATCCCGGAAAATACCACTCATACGGAATTTATCCTGATCTTCCAGATACGAACCATCACACCACTTCATGACCAGAACTGCTATGCTGTTTTCTCCGTCCTGAAGGAGATCCGTAATATCAAACTCACTGGTCATATGGGAAACCTGGCTGTATCCTACATAAGAGCCATTGATCCATACATAAAAGCAACTATCTACGCCTTCAAAGTTCAAGAAGGCTTTTGGTGCATTTTCATCTTTGTGATAAACAAAGGTATGTGCATATGCTCCACATGGAATATCCTGCGGTACGTACGGTGGATCGAATGGGAACGGATACCGGATGTTTGTATACTGATGTGTGTCATATCCTACCATCTGCCATACACTCGGAACCTGAATCTCATCAAAATTTTCTGTATCATAATCTTTCTCAAAGAAAGGGTCCTGAACATCATAGATGCTGTTAAAATACTGGAACTTCCAAGTTCCGTTCAATAACTGCATTCGGTCTGACTCTTCCCTGTGCTCCACCAGGTTATCCATTCTTTTGGATGCCGGAATATAATAGGCTCTAGCTGGCATTGTATTTTCATGCAGTACGCTTAAATCCTCATAATAACGTGGTACAATCATAAATAACTCTCCTTTAATACATATACATTTTTTTGCACTTTGTTTTCCCACAGCAAACCTTGTTCTTTACTTTTATGTTTACGTTTCTTTGTTTTGCTATATATAGCTTATCCTAATCCGCAAAATATGTCTATGAATTGGATTAGACAAAATATGCACTAAATGATACAATAACAAAAAAAGAAAAGAGGTTCTGCCATATGTATATGAATACCGGTTATTTAAACCACTCCCATATGGATTTCAAAGACAAAAGTCGCCCACTGGTTGTAGGAAGCTGCGGTACTTACCGCCTTTCCAGCCATCCAAAGTTACCAACCTACCGTCCAAGGGGACGCCTGGATTATCAGATTATCTATATCACTGCTGGTTGTGGGCATTTTCATTTTGACAATGTGGATAACGAAACGATTGTCCCCGCCGGTAATATTGTACTGTACAGACCGAAGGAACTTCAGAAATATGAATATTATGGGAAAGATAAGACCGAAGTATACTGGATTCATTTTACAGGCAGCAATGTAAAAAATATCCTACGGCAATATGGATTCCCGGATAAAGAGCGTGTATTTCAGGTCGGAACCTCTATGGAATACGAACAGATTTTCAAGCGCATTATCATCGAGCTTCAGCGTTACCAGGATAATTATGAAGAAATGCTTGTCCTTCTGCTCCGTCATCTTCTTATCATCTTTCATCGGGAACTGACCAGGGAACATATCTTAAAAAATGAATATCTGGATCACGAGATGGATAACGCCGTTACCTTTTTCAGTGAAAATTATAACCAGAATATTAGCATAGATGATTATGCTGCCTCACGAGGAATGAGTGTCAGCTGGTTTATCCGGAATTTCAAAAAATACACCGGTTCCACACCAATGCAATTCATCGTTGGAATCCGAATCAACAATGCTCAGATGTTACTTGAAACAACAACCTATTCCATCAATGAAATCTCTAAAATCGTCGGATATGATAACCAGCTGTATTTCAGTCGGCTTTTCCACAAACTGAAAGGATATTCACCGAGAGAATACCGAAAGCTGAGAAACAAACTCTGAAATCCATAAAGAGGATACCACGGAATCATCAGGTCAATGATTTCGTGGCATCCTCTTCTCTCTTTTCTATTCTATTCTTATTTTATGAACTCAACCGAATAATAATACATATACTCATTATCTGTATCTATATACTCACCTCTAATATCCTGTATCGGCAACGAGCTCACTCCTTGTTCGCCATAGATCAGTGCTGCCAATCCTTGCTCTGTTCCGTACTCTATCGTGCTTTTATTCTCTATAGATGTTGCAGATCTGCCATAATATTCTCTGTTTGCAACACCTTCCAAGATTGGCGTTTCTGTCATATATTTTGAATATTCATCTGCTGCAATAAGCTTTGTAGTAAAATTATCAAAATCCGGTGTGATGACAATCAATCCATTTTTTGCAGATTTCATATTCTGATAGGAAAGTTCCAAAACCTTCTTATGAGAAATTCGTTTTCCAGACTGGTATTCTGACAAGTAAACATACAATGTTTGAATTGTATCTTTTGAATTATATCGAAACATCATGGTTCCATCAATTCCAGACAACAATTCCGCCGTTTTCATTTCTACACTATCTGGATCTACTGCTTCTATATAATTTTGTGGTTGCCGCAATTTATTACATACTATGATTCCAAAAGCAATAACACATACTCCCACCGCAATAAGAAGTACAGCAATAATCTTCTTTAAATAACGTTGCTTATAACTGCTAGCTTTGGTTATCTGTATCAATGTATCTTCTGATTTTTTTTCTACATTAGTTACCTCAATATCTTCGCCCGCCAGAAATTCATTTAGACTGATGCCTAATATTTCACATAATTCTAAATACACAGACACATCTGGTAAACAGATTCCACGTTCCCACTTAGAAACTGACTTGTCACTCTTCCCCAGTTTCTCAGCGAGCTGTTTTTGAGTCATACCAAGGCTTTTTCGTTTTTCTGCAATATAGCTTCCAATTTTCACAAGATCCATAGCCATTCCCCCTTTGGGGATTATAGTATCTATTTTCTCAGAAAAAGTACACCCCTTAATGGTAGAATTACCTCAAATTTAAACAAATTTTATCAGCGACTATTCCGTTAAAGGATTATGATTATAACGCCGAAGTGGAAATTACCACCTCTATTGTGAATATAGTGGCAAATGCAAATTATCGTGGTGCAGATGAGGATTGGTATGTAAAGTCAGACAATATCGTATTATTGCCACAAAGACAGCCGAAGAGATAAATTGTTATAGTTTTTATTTGTAAACTACAGTATAATTAGCCAATAGAGTCGTATTTAAGCTATGTAAAACAATTTTGACAAGAAAAAAGAGGCTTTGTCGAAGATATTGGATAGACATTTGGAAGTTTATATATGACAATGTTAGGTAATTGCGAAACGAGTTCGCAATCCTGATTAAAAATAAGGTAGAAAGCCTGCTATGCAGAATTTCTAAGATGAAAACAGCTGACAAGAAGAAGTCATTTGGGGTTTTTCTGAAAAATGGGCGCACTGATAGAAGGAATATTCTGAACTGTGGTAAGACCTATTATAAAAATCTTATTTAAGCAACCAAAGGTTTCAGGCTTCTCAGATATTCATGCTTGTGGATTTTATCTGCAACTATCACGGTAATTAACGGAGTGATTCCGGCAAGCAGCAGATCGGCGTGAAGGGTTTTTTCGTTTTGGGTTTTCCGACCGGCAACACAAAAACTGTCTTTGAAGTGGTTGATTGATTTCTCCACATTCACACGTATCTTGTAAGTGGAGTCCCATTCTTCGGTGCCACGGATTGTTCCAGGGTAAGCACGGAGATTTTGTTCCGGATACACGTAGATCATTCTTCCACAGGAAGAAGGGGTACAGGGATTGTCGCAGTGGCAGACGCGTTTGGATTTTTTGGTTGTTTTGTCGGATTCCCATTTCATTTTAGGGCAGACGAACTTCATGGTGGGAATTCCACAGCGCAGGTGAGATTTGCTGCCTTCCCGTTTCATTAACAGGGAGGGGGCATTTGGACAGCAGGGAATCCCTTCTTCATTAACACTGTAGTCAACTCCTTCGATTTTGAGCTTATTTCTCAAAGGAATGTATGCCTTTTCAAAGGAAGTTTCCTGCAATAGGTATTTGTATATTTCAATGCTGTCAAATGCTGCATCGCCCAGAAAAGTTTTTGGATTGATCAGCGGATGTTTTTTGAAGAAATCTTTTAAAACAGGAATCAGTGCTTTGGAGTCGGCAAGGGATTTATCCTCATCGGGGGAATCAGATTTCTTTTCTATGATGATGTCCGGGTGAGCTTCAAGGAATTCTTTATTGTAGAAGGTAATATCCCTGACAATACCAAGTCCGTTGGTAATGATGCCAAATTTAAAGGCATAGCAAAAATGTCCGTTAATGTACATCTGCTGGATTGCCGGATTTGCGGCTGCGTGTGAAGGCATGGAACCATAAGCAGCTTTGTCAGCATCAATGCGCTGGCAGATCGGTTCGGTCAGGTCGACCAGTCTGTCGAACATCGATTGCAGATCCGGCAGGAAATCCTGCTTGAAGCGTGTGAATTTGGAAGCATCGGGAACGACATCAAATCCACAGAAATCCCATAATTCCTGAGAGTATTTAAGGAAAATAATCAAAAGAGAAACAGTCGGGATGGAAAAAATGAGCTGTAATAACAGAGCCTTCAGCATTGGATAGAGCTGATGCCTGCGGGGTCTGCCGGTGACAGCATGAAGATGAGAAATAAAAGACACCGGGACAATTTCATCAAGGTTAATGGTATTTTCGAGAAGTTCAAGAAACTCATACTTATCGTTATCAAATTTATTTTGGCAATCGGTAAAAATATCTGCCAAAGAGAGCTGCTTATGTGGTATCATATAGGTACATCTCCTTATTGGTGGATTGGTTTTTAGTTTTGGTCGACTATATTATACCATAAACCAGTAAGGAGATGTTTTATTTTACAACAAAAAGAATGCCGTATTTGTGCGGCTTCTGGCGTTCCGCAAACGCCTACCGCAGTTTTACACTTCAGCTGCGAATGTATTAACAAATCCACCTTTTCCTGTCAGGGTCTTACTTCTTTTATCCGGCTGTGAAGTGCCTGTATAAACACAGTATTCACCGGATAGAATCTGTGCAGCGCCATCGATATCAAACAGTTCGAAAGCTTCCGGTTTTAAAGTCAGAACGACTTCCTGCTCCTCGCCCGGATTCAGAAATACCTTTTTCAAAGCCTTTAACTGGGGATTTGGAGTTCCGTCACAGCAGGATTTTACATAAACCTGTACGGTTTCTCCTCCGGCCATCTTACCGATATTTCGAATCACTGTCCGTACAGTCATTCCTGTACCCTTTCTAATGATTCCTGTTTCGGACACCTTATCTCCTTCGTAAACTGTAATCTCAGGTTCTGACAGACTGAACTCTGTATATGACAGTCCATAGCCAAAGGGATATAACGCTTCCTGTTCCATATAACGGTAAGTTCTTCCTTTCATGGAATAATCCGTAAACTCCGGCAGTTCTTCCACGGAACGATAGAAGGTTACCGGCAGTTTACCTTCTGGTGAACACTCTCCAAACAACAGACGTGCCACAGCCTCTCCACCTCTTGATCCAGGATACCATGCCTGTACGATAGCCGGAATATGCTCGTCAGCCCAGCTAAGATCCATAGCACTTCCGGTCAATGAAACGAGAACCACCGGTTTTCCACTTTCATATGCCGCTTTGAGGATTTCATTCTGCAGCCCCGGGTAGTTCAGATCCGGTTTGTCACCGCTGGCAAATTCATTTCCTGTATCACCCTCTTCACCTTCCAGTGTAGCATCCAATCCAAGGCAGACAATAACCACATCACTGGCCTCGCATACGCCTTTCACTTCAGCCAGACGATCGTTTGGTTCTGAGAGAACACAGACACGGTCTTTAAATAAAGCACATCCTTCCGAGTACATGACACGAACATCATCGCCTACATAATCCTGAATTCCTTCAAGAACTGTTACATAGCGGGAAGCAGTTCCCTCATAGTTACCCACAAGTGCTGCTCTGCTATTGGCATTTGGCCCGATGACTCCGATGGTTTTCATATTATTCTTATTCAGAGGAAGAAGTCCTCCTTCATTTTTCAGAAGGACCAGAGTTTTTTCAGAAATCTTTTCGTTTATACGGTTATGTTCCGGTGTGTCGTTTTCTGTATAAGGAATACTATCGAATGGAACTGTTCCCGGTTCTTCAAACATACCAAGCTTCATACGTGTGGTGAAAAGATTGATGACCGCCTCATTGATTCGTTTTTCATCAACTCTTCCTTCACGTACTGCCTGAACCAGATGAGGGTATGTACAACCACAATTCAAGTCACAACCGTGATTCATAGCCATCGTTACGGATTCCACCGGTGCATTTGTTACATGATGATTTTCATGGAAATCACGCACTGCCCAGCAGTCACTGACAACGTGCCCCTCAAATCCCCATTCTTCTCTCAAAATATCTTGCAGAAGTGTCTTACTGCCGCAGCATGGTTCTCCATTTGTCCTGTTATATGCACCCATCACAGCTTCTACTTTTCCTTCCTGCACACAGGCTTTAAATGCCGGCAGATAAGTCTCATACATATCCTGTTTGGATACAACAGCATTAAAATGATGTCTCTCTCCTTCCGGTCCGGAATGTACAGCAAAATGCTTTGCACAGGCTGCTGCCTTCATATATACAGGATCATCTCCCTGAAGTGCCTGAATAAACCGCACGCCCAGGCGTGATGTAAGATAGGGATCCTCACCATACGTTTCATGACCTCTTCCCCAGCGCGGATCACGGAAAATATTTACATTAGGTGCCCAATATGTTAAGCCTTTATAGATGTCTCTGTCACCATATTTCACATGCATATTATATTTTGCACGTCCTTCAGTGGCAATGATATCAGCCATCTCCGCAACCAGTTCTTCATCAAAAGATGCAGCCAGACCAATTGCCTGTGGAAATAATGTCGCTGTTCCCGTTCTAGCAATTCCGTGAAGTGCCTCATTCCACCAGTTATATTTGGGAATTCCCAGTCTCTCGATTTCTGCCGCTCCGTGAAGTGTCTGGGAAACCTTCTCCTCCAGCGTCATCTGTGCTACAAGTTCTTCCGCCCGTTCTCTAAATGTTTTAGCCATAAGTAATCTCCTTTTTTGTTCATTTTCTATATTATAAAAAAGAATCTATTGTTTTCCTTATTGATTCTTGCTATACTTTTCCTATATTTTGCTATTTTTGAAAGGGATTATCTTTTACTATGATTGAAGATCTCAAAGGAATGAAAGAAACGATTGCATATGGTTCTTCACAGTTTCGATTGATGAAAAATCAGGAGACTGAAGATTATCCGCCACACTGGCATACAAGTATTGAAATTATCATGCCTTTAGAAAACGGCTATCAGGCCGTAATAGGAACTGAGTGCTACACACTAAATCCCCTTGATCTGTTATTTATCAACAGTGGGGAAATTCATTCACTGCAGGCGCCTGCCACCGGTAAGCGCCTGATTTTTCAGGCACCATTGTCGCTTTTTTATTCTATACCCGGTATGGGAAGCGCACTGCTGCTGTTACCGGAAGCTGTTTGCCTTACGCCGGCTTCCTGTCCGGAACTCTTTCAGGAAGTGTCTGCAAAATTCAAGGAAATCATCCGGGAGGCTGAAAAAAGTAATTATCTGGCCGATGCCTGGGTATCCTCTGCTGTTATTCAGATTGTTCTTCTGCTAGTACGCCATAATTTCGAACATACTCCTCGATTTACCGATGTATCCTTTTCCTCCCGCAGAGAATACATGGAAAAATTCACAACGGTCTGTCAGTATATCGATACCTCATTTCGGGAAAATCTGACACTTGAACAGGCTGCAGAAATCGCAGGATTCAGTAAATATCATTTTTCCAGACTTTTTAAAGAATTTACAGGAATAACCTTCCAAGAATACCTCACACGCCAGCGTATCCGCCACGCAGAAGAACTGCTGACCGATTCCAAAATCTCAATCACTGATATTGCACTGGCCTCGGGATTCTCTTCTGTCAGTAATTTTAATCGGAGTTTTCAGATGTATAACCACTGTTCGCCTTCGCAGTTTCGGAAAAAACTGATGCATGTATAGCGGGGCAGGGTGACCCTGGTCACACCTCGATCAACTTGCTATTTCTCCGAGTCAATGATAAAATCGAATTATACGGATAAAAGTGGAGTATGTCCCCCACTTGATACAAGTAAGTCCCCACCCACCACTTTATGCTCTGCACATTTGAAGTGGGGACTTACTTGATTCGGTTAAATCGACAAAATCGCGCATTACTCAATGGGAGCCGTTTCGATGATGAATTTTACAGTTCCCCCCATGTCGCCGGAATCACTAAACTGGGTGTATGCGTTTCCTGCATCCTGCAGCTCGAGAAGGCGGTCGATCACTTCCTGCACATCTTCATCCAGATAAGAAGTCAGCTTTTCAATTCCCTCTTCATTGAACTCTTCCATACCATCCCGAAGTTCATCTGCTCCATCTTTCAGTTCCGAAACACCGTCATCCAGCTGTGTACCGCCATCGGCAAGCTGTGATGTTCCATCTTTTAGTTTCTCACTGCCATCTGCAAGTGCTTGAACGCCGCTTCCAAGTGTTCCTGCACCCTGTTCCAGTTTGGAACTGCCTGCTGCCAACGCACCGATACCGCTGCTCAATGTCCCTGCACCTTTGCTTAATTTTCCGGCGCCGCTCTCCAATGTTTTTGTACCCGCATATAAGGTAGAAGTCCCTGCTGACAGTGCATCTGTAGCATCCACAAATTTTTGCAGGTTTGTGTCAATGTTTCCTGCACCAGCGATCATCCTGGAAAGTCCGCCATCAAGTTCCGAAGCACCGCTTGCCAAAGAAGAAAGCCCGGTCGCAAGTGCATCTGCCCCTTCTTTTAACTGTTCTTTCACGATCTTGAAAATCATCTGTACTCCACTGTTTAATGATTTTGCGCCGGATGACAGAGACTTGGCACCGGTCTTCAATTGTTCCCCGGATGTCATCTGGGTTGATGTGTCTTTTGCGGTAAACTGGGAAGCTCCTTGCTGCAGCTGGTCTCCGGATGCCCTTAATTGCTGCTCCGCAGCCATGAGCGCAGCAAATGCTTGTGAAGGATCTGTTCCTACCTCGCCGCTTCTTCCGGACACTCCCATATCCTGCCCGGCTGATTGTCCGAAATATTGTGTCGCATCTGCTACCTGCGTTCCTTCCATTTCCCCATCTATGACTACATTTTCTTCCGATACCTGTGTAATGGTCTCCTGCTGTATTCCGCCCAGAGCTCCGTTTAAGAGAGAAATACAGTCATTTAGTTCTGTCATGTATTGATCATATGAAGCATACAGCCTGATCAAATCTTCTTTTGATTTTGCGTTGCTGATGTCATTTTGTACCCCTTGCAGATTATTCAGTACCTGCTGAATGTCAGCCACCGCATCTTCTGAAATCGTCGTCTTCACAACTTCTTCTGTGTCAATTCTCCTTGCCGGCTGAGACGAAATCTGCGCAGCGGCAGTTTCTCCCTGTACTTCCCCGGATGACTGGGCTGAAATCTGGCCAGCGGCAGCTTCTTCCTGCACTTCCCCGGAAGGAGTGGATGGATTTCCCTGCCCTGACAATGATCCAAGAATCTGGTCCACGGAATCCATGTATTGATTGACACCATCTACATAGACTCCTACACCTTCCGCTAAAGAAGTGGTTCCGTCCACATAGGCCCCAATGCCCTCTTCCAAGGCCGCACTTCCCGCTTCAAGCTGGCCTGCGCCTGACAATAGTTTCTGGCTATCCTCGCCTTCCGCCATGGCGCCGATTCCGTTTGCCAGAGTCTGGCTGCCAGCTGCAAGAGCCTGACTGCCGCTTACAAGAGATTTGCTGCCAGCTTGTAATTTCTGGGTTCCCTTTCCGGAAGCAAGTTCTTTTGCCCCTGCCTCCAGAAGCTTACTGCTCTTTGCCAGCTCCTGATTTCCGCTTTTCACTTCTGCCGCACCTGTTCGCAGGTCTGTGCTTCCCTTTGCAAGGTCATTGACTCCTGTCACCAATGCACCTTTTTTATTCTCCAACGTCCGGATACCGTCTGCAAGAGCGCGGATCCCATCGATCAATTCTCTTTTTTTTCCATTTAAGGTACTGATCCCGTCTGCCAAGGTTCCCATGTTTTCATCAACTTCATTCATTCCATCAACAAGCTCTGCGCAGGAATCCTTCAATGTCTGTACGCCTTCTGCCAGCTCTCCGCTGCCATTCACAAGTTCTTTGGATGCGTCAGTCAAATCTTCCAGCGATTTTTTCAAATCATCCCAGCCTTCGATATCATCGATTCCTAACTCTTCCAGATTTAACGGAAGGGCAGCGGTCATTGACATGGAAAGGGAAAAATCCGTTACATCTGCCTCTACTTCAAAAGAATCCGGAATATCAATGTCTTTTAACATCTTTGTATCTTCTAATTTCAGGCTATCTGACAATCCCGGCATTCCCACGCCGATGACGATTTCTTTATCTCCGTCAGATATGATCTTGCCGTTGTCTATTTTCACATTTTGAAATGTATCGGTAGGCAGTACAAAGCCGGATACCAACATAAACGGCGTATATACTTCCCCCGATTTTGACGTATTTTCGTATGTGTAACGGATCTTTACGTGACCGCTTTTTCCTGCTAATTCTTCCGGAGCAATCCTCTCCCCATCCAGATAGTATTCCACGTGAAGTGATACCGGAAGTTCTTTATCTGTAGTTCCCTGATAATAAATATCATTTCCCTGGGCATCCCATACCATGTGGTCTCCATCCTGCCGGTATGTCTCATCACCTTTCACATTTTTGATGTCTTTCAAGTCAGAATGATCCTCCACGGACGATTGCCCCTCTTCATTTTTCAGCCAATCACTAACTACAATATCTGTTGCCGCCCCCTCTGCATCCGCCTGAACGTATACAGTTTCTTCTTTTTCTTCAGCAAACACAGGATAAGCTCCTGCTTGAATAGCCAATACCCCTGCCATTGCAGCTGCCATTGTTTTTACGATTTTTTTATTTCTATTCATAAGATTAAGCCTCCTTCAAATTTAACTGGGACTGTTGTTTCTTTTTACGAAATCCCATGGTTGTCTTGATGATCACCTTGTCAAAAACAAGGAGCATTGCAGGCAGAATAAAGATTACTACGACCATGCTGATCAGCGCCCCCCGTGACAAAAGCGTACAAATAGAGCCGATCATATCTACCTGAGAGTAACATGCCACACCGAAGGTCGCGGCAAAGAAGCTGCAGCCACTGGTAACAATAGATACCATGGATGACTTATGTGCGATGGATACAGCTTCTTTCTTCCCTTTTCCGCTCTGGCGCTCTTTTATATAACGGTTTGTCATTAAAATCGCATAGTCTACGGTAGCCCCCAACTGGATGGTTCCGATGACAATGCTTGCCACAAACGGAAGGCTGATCCCCTGATAATATGGAATAGCCATATTAATATTGATAGCAAATTCGATCACCGCAACCAAAATGATGGGCAGGGAGATGGATTTAAATACGATCAGGATAATGATAAAAATAGCTGCTATAGAAAGAGTATTTACATGTACAAGATCAACGTCTGTCACATCCTGCAGGTCTTTCATCAACGGCGCCTCCCCGATAACCATCCCATTTTTATCGTAGGATTTTACAATATGGTCAATCTGCTCAATCTGGTTGTTTACCTCTGGTGTAGCAGACATATACTCGGAGCAGACAAATTCCAGATCATGGTTCTCACTTTGCAGCATGCTTTTCAAATCTTTCGGTATCATACTGTCAGGTACAGAAGGACCCACCAGAGAATTCAATCCAATCGCCCATTTAACTCCGTCTACATTTTCCACCTCGGCCATCATGGCGCGCTTATCTTTCGCATCCATGTCTTTGTCCAGCATAATAATGTGGATGGTACTCATATGGAAATCTTCTTCCAGCTTATCATTTGCCATATTGCTGGGTAGTGTATCCGGCAAAGACTGGGCAATGTTGTAGTAAATGGGTGTATGGTTGTTTCCGTAAATTGCCGGGAACAGAAGAAGCAGGAATAATAGGATCCACGCTTTGTAATGCTTCGTAATAAATGCAGATGTTTTATCCATAGCATGGATCAAAGGTTTATGCTTCGTCTTCTCGATGGGTTTATCAAAAATCAAGATCATCGCCGGCAAAACTGTTACACAACAGATTACTCCGATGACCACACCTTTCGACATGACGATCCCGAGGTCTTTGCCAAGTGCAAAGGTCATGGCACAAAGCGCGATAAAACCTGCCACTGTGGTAACGGAACTTCCTACAATGGAGCGAAACGTATTGGAGATGGCAAGACCCATGGCTTTATTTTTATCCTGCGGGTATTTCTTCTTGCTTTCTTCATAGCTTTCCAACAAGAAAATGGAATAGTCCATGGTCACACCCAGCTGCAGCACCGCTGTCAAGGCTTTTGTAATATAAGAAGTTTCCCCCAAAAATACATTGCTTCCCAGATTATATAAAATGGAAAGACCGATGCTTAAGAGGAAAAATACAGGAACCAAAAAAGATTCTGTAGCGAGTTCCAAAACAAGGAACGACAGTCCCGCGGCAATCACAACGTAAATCGGCAGTTCCTGCAGGGATAAGTTTTTTATGTCTGTAACGATACCGCTCATTCCACTGATAAAACAGCGCTCATCTGCTGCTTTTCTCATCTGTGTAACTGCTTCCATAGCTTCATCGGAGGAAGTGGTATGATCAAATAATGCGATCATCATTGTGGCATCGCCGTTAAAAAAAGCCTCCCGAAAATCTTTTGGTATCATTTCTATGGGTAGGGTAATATCTGCCACATCGTCATACCAGAGGACATCTTCTACGTGTTCAATCTCGCTGAACTCCTCTTCCAATTTCTGGACATCCTTTAGCTCCATTCCCTCCACAACGACCATGGAAAAAGCACCCATTCCGTATTCGTCTACCATAATATCCTGCCCTTCCACTGTCTCAAGAGACTTTGGAAGGTAGCTGAGCAGATCGTAATTGATCCTTGTTCTGGCAATTCCTACCATCGATGGGATCAACAGAATGATACTCAGCCCTAAAATGAGATACTTGTGCTTTGCAATCCATTCTCCTGCTTTCATAAATTGTCCATCATCCTTTCGAAATTGACTTTTAGTCATTTTTCATACTAGGTGTTATACTCCCAAAATGACCATTAGTCAATATCTATTTTAAAAATTATTGACCATTCGTCATTTTTATGTTAAAAAAGATATAGGGAAGGAAAAACAAAGGAAAAGAGGTATCCGGATGGGAAAAGTTGATATGAATAAAAAGCAAAAAAAGGAATCCCTTTTAAATACAGCCTTTTCACTGTTTACATCAAAAGGATTCCAGAATACTTCTATTTCAGATATTGTAAAAGAAGCCGGTGTGGCCAAAGGAACTTTTTATCTCTATTTTACAGATAAATACGATATCAGGAACAAACTTATTGCACATCAGGCGACCATATTGCTTTTCGATGCATACCACTCCGTCACGGAGCATGGCATTACAGGCTTTGAACGCCAGATCATCTACATGGCTGATTTCATCATTGATCGTCTGGATACGGACCGCTCCTTGCTAAAATTCATCTCTAAACATCTTAGCTGGGGCGTATTTCGAAATAACATGATCTCTTTCCATGATGAACAGGACCATAACGCATATGAATTATTCCTAACCTTACTCCATAATTCCGGATATGAATTCTGCGATCCTGAGATCATGATCTATATGATCATTGAGACGGTCAGCAGTTCTATCTATAATCCGATTCTATACGAACAGCCGGTGCCCTTGGAAAAGATCAAGCCTTATCTTTACCGTTCGATCAGCGAGATCATCCAAAGGCACATCGTGGGATCATGATCCTACTTCTATCCTCATAATTGGGCGGGGCATTCAGTCATATAACCACTTCGACGCAAGAGCATATTTCCCCTTCTCACCCCTGCTTCCAAACATGATTCCCATTGGTTCCTTGAATGCTTCTTTCGATTTAAAAGTTTTTTACCCGATTATCATATTCGTAAACGGCTCCTGGATTCCGCTCATGATGCGATGCCTTATTACCTGTATTGCAGCAGGAATGGGATACAGCCATTTATCGATTTAAATGAAAAGCGTGGCATGAAAGAAAAATACAAAGATGACTTTACCATTGGAACTTAGGTCTGCTTGATTATAGAAAAGGCTGCGGACCGGAGTCCTGTCAAGGACGAGGCCGCAAAGCGGTGTTACACATCCTTGACAGGACTCCGGTACACAGCCTAAAAGTACACCCAAGCAGACCTAAGTGAATCCCTGTCCCGTATGGGACTTGCAAAAAAGATAGGAATGAAGTAAAGTTGGGATAAGAAATTCTAAGTGAGATACTTTATCTAAACATCAAGGGTGGATTCTAACCCATTTATTCCGACAGTAAACTTACGCAATCACAACACAACTCTCTCTTGAAATGCCTAATCAGATATGCTATATTGAAAATAGAAAAGGAACAACCGCCCACAAGGGGTTGACCGCATAAGATAACAGAAATGCCACCCGATACCGCCAAGTATACAAGGGTGGTTTTTCTGTGCCTGTATCCAGGACTTAGAAAAACGCTACTGACTAATCAAAACGATAAAGGTCAGCAATGCCAAAATGAACATTCCAAAAGACATAAGGTCTTTGAAATCAAAGTAATTATTGTTCATCAGCACCACCTCCCATCTGTATGTAAGATGAAAGGTCAACGCCCTTGTAGTACACGATTGTTCCTGATCACATCATAGCATACTGTTCTCCACCTTACAACGATTATTAGCACTGATTTCCCCTTTTTATGCCTTACCCGTTACTATACACACCCCATAAATAACCATTGCCTAAATTGCTGAATTTAAAAAAATTTTTTTGTGGATAATCTTCTATGAAGAGTATCCCGGGTCTGTTACAGATGTATCCCAGTTTACCTTCATGGTCGACAAGGTCATCGAATACGGATACAAGAAGATCGGCTTTATTCTCGACCGCGGCTACTTCAGTAAGGAAAACATCCGCTACATTGATGAGAACGGCTATACGTTTATCATTATGTGCAAAGGATGTAAGGCACTCGTATCATCATTGGTACTTCAAAAGTGTGGGACCTTTGAAACAAAGCGGGACAGAGTATCCAAGGTTTTTGGATAAAGAAAACCGATGGTCAAACCTGATTACAGCTCAAGTTTATACCATCGGTTTATTCAGTTCAAGCTAACGTCTGTACTGTAACTATTGCACTTTTCCAAAGTCGGACATTTTTCGGACAAACCTTGATTTTCCCCTCATCCTGTGCTATACTCAACCCTGTTGAAAAGCCCACAAAAATAAGTGTTGTCCGGCAAATTAAATGATGCCCTATCCGGCAGATTATTTTGTGCTGATTTTAGAACCTTGCAAATGTGTCAGTCACTTTAAAGATGATTGTTTCTGCGAATTGTTT
>NZ_JBQHXR010000035.1:0-18968 GCF_052063365.1 Blautia sp. HCP3S3_G3
CAGATACAGAGAAATGTCCATTCCTATGGCTCCTTCTTCTGAGATATTTATTGATGATATATTGAAAAAATCCTTGATATTCAAGGAAAAAAGACTTGACTTAATAGGGAGAGAAAAATAGCCTGTGTCATCTGATCAGTTATGTATTTTCCGATGTATATTTTCCGATATATTAGAAAGAGAGGATTTGCCATGAATGATTGTATCACAATGATGAAATACCAGGGGCTTGGGAACGATTATCTGGTTCTTGATCCGAATAAAAACCGTATTCAGCTGCAGGGAAAGAAAATTGCTCTGATGTGTCAGAGAGGTTTTGGCCTGGGAGCTGACGGTGTGCTTTATGGTCCTGTGGAGATCAACGGAAAAATGGGTGTGCATATTTACAATGCAGATGGAAGCGAATCCGCAATCAGCGGCAATGGCGTGAGGATTTTTGCCAAATATCTGATGGATCATGAATATGTCAAAGAACAGAAATTCAGCATTGAGACTCTTTCCGGACCAATTGAAGTGGAATGCCTGAATGGCCGTGCAACAGAATTTCGTGTAAATATGGGGAAGGCATCTTTTCTCTCAAAAGACATTCCAGTGACAGGGGAGATACGAGAAGTAATTGATGAGTCGTTTCTCTTTCATGGCAAAGAATACAAAGCCACCTGCCTCACAGTGGGAAATCCGCACTGCATTATCTTTACAGACAAAGTGACACCGGAAATGGTAAGAGAACTTGGACCTTATGTAGAAAACGATGACCGTTTTCCGGAGCGTATGAATCTCCAGATCTGTCATCTGATCGACAGAGGAAATCTGGATATTGAAATCTGGGAACGCGGTTCCGGTTATACCAAAGCATCCGGAACAGGCAGCTGTGCGGCAGCAATCGCAGCTCACCGGCTTGGCCTTGTGGAAGACCGTATCAATGTGAATCAGCCGGGAGGTATGATCGAAATTGACATCCAGGAAGACGGAACCATATGTATGATCGGAACGGTTGGCTACATTGCAGATGTGAGTATTGCAGAGAGCTTTTTCTCCTGAAGACAATTGAGATGAATTATAATAATCTGCGTTGACAGGATAGTTGATTTTAAGGAACAGTTATATGTAAGAGCCGATAGCCTATATTAAAACCATAGAGCGTGTTTGAAAATTCATATCCGTCATATGCACGCCCCACTTTGTGGGGAATTTGCCTTGCATTCGGTCAACATAGCCCGTTATGTCTACCTCATTTGAGTCAAATTTCCCACAAATTGTGACGCACATCTGTCGGAAAGCAATTTTCAAATATGATCCAGGTTTTAGCGTCTTAATTTTGTATTACAGGAAAGTGTCCAGCATTTTCCTGTGAAAAATATTTTGAGAGTTGAATCCAACACAGTCATGACAAATGGACGGTTATTTCAGGCAATCAAGCAGGGAATGCCCAATAGTTCCTTCCGGCATTTCTACGCCGAAGTTTTCAGCAATTGTATTTCCCACAACTGCAAAGGTCTCCTGATCTGCCAGTTTTCCGTTCTGTTTCATAGAGGGGGAATACATCAGCAGCGGTACGATTTCCTTTGTATGGTCGGTTCCCTTGAAGGTTGGATCGTTTCCATGGTCAGCAGTGATCATCAGAAGATCATCGTTCCTCATATTTTCCAGAAAAATTCCAAGATTTTTGTCAAATTTCTCCAGTTCTTTTGCATATCCTTCTGTATTTCGTCTGTGCCCCCAGAGGGCATCAAAATCCACCAGATTTGTGAAGACCAGTCCGTGGAAATCTTTTTTCTGCATGTCAATAGTCTGTTTCATTCCATGAACGCTGCTCTTGGATTTATAGGCTTCTGTGATACCTTCGCCGTCAAAAATGTCCTTGATTTTTCCAATACTGATTACATCCAGACCGGCCTGTTTTAAAGCATCCAGAGCGGTTTTTCCATAGGGTTTCAGGGCATAATCGTGACGGTTGGAGGTGCGTTGGAATTCTCCGCGTTTCTTTCCCACATAGGGACGGGCAATGACGCGGCCGACTTTCCACTCGTCTTTCATGGTCAGTTCTCTGGCGATTTCACAGCAGCGATACAGTTCCTCCAGTCCAAAGGTTTCTTCATTTCCACAAATCTGGAGGACGGAATCAGCTGAGGTATAAACAATCATGTGACCTGTAGCAATTTCTTCCTCGCCGAGCTCATCGAGAATTTCAGTTCCGCTGGCGCTCTTATTTCCGATAATTACCCGTCCGGTCCTTCTGGATAATTCGTCAAGAAGTTCTTTGGGAAACCCTGTTTCTGTGAAAGTGATAAATGGTTTGGTAATATGGAGTCCCATCAGTTCCCAATGACCGGTCATGGTATCCTTTCCCACGCTGGATTCCAGAAGTCTTGCCTGATATCCTCTGATTTCGCCATTATAATCGGCATGTTTCAGAGGATGAAGTCTGCCAAGACCGAGGCTTACAAGGTTTGGAATGTGAAATTCGGAAACATATTCGTCAATATGTCCACAGGTGTCGCAGCCTTCATCACCATATTCTGCTGCATTTGGCATCGCACCGATTCCGAAAGAATCAATGACGATCGTAAAGATTCTACGATATTTTTGCATGTTTTCTCTCCCTGATTCAATAACAGTTAACGAAGATTTCCCGGGCCAAAGCCAAGGGGAAGAAGTTCTTTGAGGGTAAATTCGGTATAGTGGGTTTCGTCTGTTGCCAGAATAATTTTGAATGTTTCCGGATCGCAGAATTCCATCATGACCTGCCTGCATACGCCGCAGGGAGGTGCATATTCTTCCGGAATGCCGTCTTTGCCGCCTACGATGCAGATCGCATCAAATTCATGTTCCCCTTCGCTGACAGCTTTGAAAAAAGCGGTTCGTTCTGCGCAGTTTGTCGGGGTATATGCGGCATTTTCGATATTGCAGCCGCGATAGATTTTTCCGCTTTCGGCAAGCAGTGCGGCACCGACGCGGAAATGGGAATAGGGGCTGTAGGAATACTGCATAGCACGGATTGCTTCACGGATCAATCGAGTGGGAGTGAGTTCATTTTCCATAGATCATTCTCCTTTTTTGAGTGTACACAGTATTATCTGTCTTTTCCGGCCTTATCCTGACGGATCAGGATTTTGACAGCTTCTATGGCTGTGCGAATTGCCATATCGGTATCGTGGACGATGGGATTGTCAAGACCCTGTTTGGCTCTTTCCTGATTGGCGAGGACAAGCAGAATGGAACCTACTTTTACACCAAGTGCGGCCCCTGTGATAAATAATGCAGCGGATTCCATTTCGGAAGCTTTGCATCCAAGTCTGCACCATGCTTCCCATTTGTTTAATAATTCATAACTGACCGGTTTGGTTTCCGGGGAATGCTGTCCGTAGAAAGAATCCTTACACTGGACAACACCTACATGATGGGGATAGCCCAACGTACCGGCAGCCTGTGCCAGGGCTGACATTACCTGGAAATCCGGTACAGCGGGGAACTCGATGGGAGCATATTCTCTCGAAGTCCCTTCCATTCGGATAGCACCGTTTGCGATGACCAGGTCGCCGCTTTTGACATGGATATCCATACCGCCGCTTGTGCCTACACGTATAAAGGTATCCGCTCCGCACTGTACAAGCTCCTCAAGGGCAATGGAAGCAGACGGGCCGCCAATACCGGTAGAAGTTACGCTCACTTTTTCCCCCTCCAGATATCCGGTATAAGTAACATATTCCCTGCTGTCTGCAACAAATCGGGGATTGTCAAAATATCCGGCGATTTTTTCGCATCTCTTTGGATCGCCTGGGAGAATTACATATTTTCCAACTTCTCCTTTTCCCACCTGGATGTGGTAAAGCTTGTCATTTTCTGAATAATTTGTCATCGTTTTCTCCTTTCTTTGCTGGGATTATGTAAAATATTCTGTGTCATTTGCGAACTATGTTTTATAAAAATTATAAAATACCACTGTTTTGTCGTCAATGTTAATTCTCGGTACAGTTGCTTTCCAATATTATGATTTTACGCAGCTTTTGCAATTTTACACAAATTCTCAAACATCTTCATTTACACATTTTTTTATACATCTTCATTTGCCTTTTTCCCCCCGATATGCTATTGTATACATTGAGTTGTGATGCCCGGATTTTTGTTCTCACAGAAGAATCCGGTTTTCATAATCCTCATCGAAACAGAATGTGCGTGCAGCTTCTGTTTGGATCAAAAAAATAGAAAGAAGGTGAAGCTATGGTTGAATTAGATCAGTTCAAGACAATTCTTGCAGCCTATACCGAACCATTAGTGGAAGTGAGGGATTCACTTTGACCTCGCTAACAAAGAGCAGAGAGTCGAAGAATTAGAGCGCGAAATGGAAGCGCCGGATTTCTGGGATGACGCAGAAAAATCCCAGATGAAAATGAAAGAGTTAAAAAGCCTGAAAGACGATATGGAGACATACCAGAGTCTGGTTACGCAGATGGAAGATATGGAAACCATGATTGAGATGGGCTACGAAGAGAACGATCCGGAGCTGATTCCGGAAATCCAGGAAATGCTGGATCAGTTTGAAAAAGATTTTGATAATATCCGTGTGAAGACCCTTTTATCAGGAGAATACGATACGGAGAATGCGATCATCAAGCTGAATGCCGGAGCAGGAGGAACCGAAGCCTGTGACTGGTGCAGCATGCTTTATCGTATGTACACCCGCTGGGCAGACCGCAAGGGATTCAGTGTGGAAGTTCTTGATTATCTGGATGGAGATGAAGCCGGAATTAAATCCGTTACTTTCCAGGTAAACGGCGAAAATGCTTATGGTTATCTGAAGTCCGAAAAAGGGGTACACCGTCTTGTACGTATCTCTCCGTTTAATGCGGCAGGCAAGCGGCAGACCTCCTTTGTATCCTGCGATGTTATGCCGGATATTGAGAAGGATCTTGATGTGGAGATCAATGATGAGGATATCCGTATCGATACGTATCGAAGCAGCGGTGCCGGCGGACAGCATATCAACAAAACATCTTCTGCAATCCGTATCACACATTTTCCGACAGGAATCGTGGTACAGTGTCAGAATGAACGTTCCCAGCATATGAACAAAGACAAAGCCATGCAGATGCTGAAAGCCAAACTGTATCTTCTGAAACAGCAGGAGGCAGAGGCAAAATTATCCGGTATCCGTGGGGAAGTGACAGAGATTGGCTGGGGAAATCAGATCCGTTCTTATGTTATGCAGCCATACACCATGGTCAAAGATCATCGTACCAATGAAGAGACCGGTAATGTGGATGCAGTGATGGATGGAGGAATCGATCTCTTTATCAATGCATATCTGAAATGGATCGCATTATCCAGAAAACCTGCGTCTGCGGAATAATGTATAAAAATTCCCCGCGGGGTATTATGAGAGAATAGGAAGAAGAAGCTGCTGCTGAAGACAGATTGTTTTCGCAGCAGCATCTGTTTTGATCTGAAATGATTTGGGGTTATTGTTTACTGGAAATATCCTGCGAAGAGTGTTGCTGTGAACGGATTGTCCGGTAATGAAAAAAGTCTTGCAGAGTTTTTTCGGTTATGGTAAGATATCTTTCGTGGAAAAACAAATGTCTTTAAAAAACGGACATTTTTGAAGCAAAAAACTCAACAGACGGAAAATGGATAGGAAGATCAAAATGCAGAAACAGGCAGAAAAGAAAAAATATTTTGTAGTCAGGGAACGTGCGGTTCCGGAGGTGCTGTTAAAAGTAGTGGAAGCAAAGCGCCTTCTTGATTCCGGCAGAGTCCTCACTGTACAGGAGGCAGCTGAACAGACCGGAATCAGCCGCAGTTCTTTTTATAAATATAAGGATGATATATTTCCCTTCCATGAAGATGCGAAAGGGAAGACCATTACTTTCATCATTCAGATGGATGATGAGCCGGGGCTTTTGTCAAATGTACTTCAGACGATCGCACGTTTTCACGGCAATATCCTTACCATCCACCAGAGTATTCCCATCAATGGAGTGGCTACACTGACACTCAGTGTGGATATCCTTCCGGGAGAAGGGGATGCAGAAGCGATGGTTGAGACGATTGAGCAGAGTGAAGGAATCCATTATCTGAAGATTCTCGGCAGAGAGTAAAAAATAGAAAAACACGGAGGACAAAATGATCAATATAGCAGTCTTAGGATACGGCACTGTAGGAAGCGGTGTTGTGGAAGTAATCAATACCAATCATAAAAGCATCAATAAGCGCGCAGGCGACGAAATCAATATCAAGTATGTTCTGGATCTGAGAGATTTCCCGGGAGATCCGGTACAGGATATTCTTGTACATGACTATGAAGTGATCGCCAATGACCCGGAAGTAGATATTGTTGTCGAGGTTATGGGGGGCATTGAGCCGGCGTATACTTTTGTAAAAAGAGCACTTGAGTCAGGAAAGAGTGTCTGCACATCCAATAAGGCTCTCGTAGCCAAACATGGCCCGGAGCTGATGGAAATTGCTAGAGAACGGGATATCAACTTTTTATTTGAAGCAAGCTGCGGCGGCGGAATTCCGATCATCCGTGCGCTGAATTCTTCTCTTACTGCAGATGAAATCGATGAAATTACCGGTATCCTGAATGGAACAACCAATTACATGCTGTATAAGATGAGCACAGAAGGCTGTGAATTTGATACCGTATTAAAGGAAGCACAGGCAAAGGGATATGCGGAGGCAGATCCGACAGCCGATGTGGAAGGATATGATGCCTGCCGTAAAATTGCCATTCTTTCTTCGCTGGCATACGGACGTTTCCTGAACTATGAGAATATTTATACAGAAGGCATTACCAGGATTACACCTGAGGATATGGCTTATGCCAGAGAATTGGGCATGACGATCAAACTTCTGGCAACCAGCCGCAAGGTTGGGGAGGATTCTTTCTATGCTATGGTGGCACCATTCCTTCTTAGTCAGAACAGTCCTCTTTTCAGCGTGAATGATGTGTTTAATGCCGTTTTTGTCCATGGAAATGTTCTGGGTGATGCCATGTTTTACGGAAGCGGTGCAGGCAAACTTCCGACTGCAAGTGCAGTGGTGGCAGATGTGGTGGATGAGGCGAAACACCTTCACAGAAATATTATGACGAATTGGAGCAGTTATCCGCTGAATCTGATGGATATGTCCGAGGTAGAGGGAAGATTTTTCGTCAGAGTCAAAGGTACCACTGTGGATTGCGTAAAAGAAGCTTTTCCGGAAGTAGAGATCGTCAATTTGAAAGAACTGCCGGATGAGTTTGCATTTATTACATCTACGATGCGACAGGGAGAATACGAAGAAAGGATCAGAGCCCTGGCAGATCATATTGTGACCATGATCCGTGTAAAAGACTGATCAGGAGATTCATACAGAGTACAAAATAGATACTGATTCGAGGAGAAAAAATTATGAAATACGTTGTTGTTTTGGGAGATGGAATGGCAGACTGGCCGCTGGAGGAACTTCAGGGCGGCACTCCGCTTTCCTGTGCAAAAACACCGGTGATGGATGCCCTTGCTGCTGTATCGGAAATCGGTACCGTTCCTACGATTCCGGAAGGAATGGCGCCGGGAAGTGATACGGCGAATCTTTCTGTTATGGGATACAACCCGAAGAAATATTATACAGGACGTTCCCCGCTGGAAGCACTGAGCATTGGTGTGGACATGAAGGACAGCGATGTGGTGTATCGCTGCAACATTGTCACATTGACTGAAGAGGACGCGCCTTACGAGGAGCAGAAGATTCTGGATCACAGTTCTGATGAGATCAGTACGGAAGATGCGGATATTCTGCTGAAAGCCGTTGCAAAGGAACTGGCAAATGATACCTACCGGTTCTATACAGGTACCAGTTACCGTCATTGTATGATCTGGGATAAAGGAGAGGTTCTGGATCTGACTCCGCCGCACGATGTTCTGACACGCAGAATCGGAGAATATCTGCCTTCCGATCCGGTGCTGCGTCAGATGCAGGAGCGCAGCTACGAAATTCTGAAGAACCATCCGATCAATCTGGATCGTAAGGCAAAGGGATTGAATCCTGCCAACAGTTTCTGGTTCTGGGGTGCAGGAACAAAACCGATTCTTACCTCTTTTGAAGAAATCTATCACAAAAAAGGTGTGATGATTTCCGCAGTAGACCTTTTGAAAGGAATCGCAGTGGGTGCCGAGATGGACCGTATCATTGTAGAGGGAGCCAACGGCGGACTGCATACCAACTATGAAGGCAAGGCCAGGGCTGCTGTGAAGGCCCTCACAGAAGACGGCTATGATTTTGCTTATATTCATGTGGAAGCACCGGATGAAATGGGCCATCAGGGCAGTATTGAGAAAAAAATCCAGTCGATTGAATATCTGGACGGACGTCTGATTCGACTTGTAAAAGAAGGTCTGGATGCTTCCGGGGAAGATTACCGGATGCTGATCCTTCCTGATCATCCGACCCCGATTCAGGTGCGTACTCATGTGGCAGAACCGGTTCCTTATCTTTTGTATGACAGTACCAATCTGCAGGAGCATACCTGGCATTATAACGAGCAGGAAGCAGCGCAGAGCGGCATAAAGGTTGCTCACGGCTGGGATATGATGACTTATTTATTTTCCAAATAAAGATTGAGCATTACACCGGGAGGAAACTATGTTAATTGTAAAGAAATTCGGCGGCACATCAGTGGCAAATAAAGAGAGGATCTTTAATGTTGCCAGAAGATGTGTCGAAGATTATCAGAAAGGCAATGATGTGGTGGTGGTTTTGTCTGCTATGGGGAAATATACAGACGAACTGATCACTATGGCACAGGATATCAATGAAAAACCGCCCAAGAGAGAAATGGATATGCTTTTTACCATTGGAGAGCAGATGTCGGTAGCGCTGATGGCCATGGCAATGAATAAACTGAAAGTGCCTGCCGTTTCTCTGAATGCGTTTCAGGTTGCCATGCATACGACCAGTGCGCACGGAAATGCCCGCTTAAAACGCATTGATACAGAAAGGATCCGCCGCGAACTGGAGGACCGTAAGATTGTTATTGTGACAGGTTTTCAGGGGATCAATAAATATGACGATTATACCACTCTTGGAAGAGGCGGTTCTGATACGACAGCAGTTGCACTTGCCGCAGCACTTCATGCGGATGCCTGTGAGATCTATACTGATGTAGACGGCGTGTATACTGCAGACCCGAGGAAGGTTCCGACAGCCCGCAAACTGAAGGAAATCACTTATGATGAAATGCTGGATCTTGCCACTCTCGGTGCAGGAGTGCTTCATAACCGTTCTGTGGAAATGGCGAAAAAATACGGCGTACCTCTTGTGGTGCGCTCCAGTCTGAATAACAGTGAAGGAACTGTCGTAAAGGAGGAAGTAACAGTGGAGAGAATGTTGATCAGCGGTGTTGCGCTGGATACAGAGGCAGTGAGAATTGCAGTCATTGGTCTGCAGGATGTACCTGGTACTGCATTTAAGGTATTTGATACACTTGCCAAAAAGAATATTAATGTAGATGTGATCCTGCAGTCTATCGGACGTGCGGGAACCAAGGATATCTCCTTTACCGTGGACGGCAATGATATGGATGATGCCATGGCGGTGCTGGAGGCAAATCAGGCACGTCTCGGCTACAAAGAACTGCATGCGGAAAGAAATATTGCCAAACTGTCCATCGTAGGTGCAGGTATGATGAGCAATCCTGGTGTTGCTGCAAAAATGTTTGAGAGCCTGTATAACGAAGGGGTAAATATCAATATGATTTCCACTTCCGAGATTCGTGTAACCGTACTGATCAATGAAAAAGACGGTATCCGTGCAATGAATGCGGTACATGATGCCTTTGATCTGGCAGATTAATGCCGGATGAGAGCGTGCAGATGGCGGGAATGAGTTTTCAGACGCGCTCTGGAGAACAGGAGAAATTCATGAAAAGTATACGCGAATTAAAAAGCCTGGCAAGGCAGGCGATGGCCGGAAATACGGGCTGGCTGATACTGGCGCTGGTGGCGTATTCGATACTGGGGTTTGGCGGAAGTATGATCACGGATGTGTTTTTTCCGGGAAGTGACCTTCCGGCTCTGATTCTGAGTCAGGCATTTTATTTTCTTCTGACACTTGTGTTTGGAATTTTTTATGCAGGTGTCAGACTCTTGTATCTGAATGCGGCACGGGGAAGAGAATTTTCTCTGGAGAATCTGGTCTATTTTTTCAAAAATAATCCGGATCACGTGATCGTATGTACGTTTGCCGTGGCCCTGGTCAGTCTGCTGGTGTCCATTCCGATTAATATTTATACGTATCATCTGGAAGTGGGAAATACGATAGAAGAACAGATGGCATGGGCAGTACAGACACTGATGCTGACAGCCGCATCTTCTCTGCTTGCGGAGCTGCTTACGATTCCGTTTGAGATGATTTATTTTCTGCTGGCGGATGATCCGGAAATGACCGGAACGCAGGCAATTAAGGGAAGTGTGAAGATGCTTAAGGGAAAACTGGGGAAACTGCTTCTTCTGAAGATCAGTTTTATTCCCCTGATGTTTCTTTCTGCTTTTACTTTGTATCTGGCACTTCTGTGGGTTCTGCCATATATGGAAATGACGACTGTGATGTTCTACAGAGATCTGAGAGGAGAGCTGGAGGACAGGATTTAGGGACCGCATGCCGGGCATGAGATCAAAACCCCGCTTGCCATTAATCAGGAAAATACGGAAGCACAGGAGGATAGAAATAATTATTATCTTTACGAAAAGGACGGACAGCTTTCTATGTCCTATGCTGGCGTGGATTTGTTTGAAAAAGGGGCGGAAACGCTCAGAGAGTTTTGCCTGCTTCGTGCAGAAAGTATCAGAGGTCAGCTTGACGGAACGATTCCGTCCGCTTCGGAGGAACAGGAAAAAGAGGAAACCTGCCGGAAAATATATCATAGGACATGAAAAATCCAGAGTCTTGACAAATGAAGTGCGGGCTGATAAGGTAACAGGGTAGATTTCAAAATCACCGAGGAGAAGACAGAATTATGGATATTATTCAGGTAATTACACAGGAACTGAATGTGAAAAAAGAACAGGTGGAAGCTGCGGTCAAGCTGATTGACGAGGGCAACACCATCCCGTTTATTTCCCGATACAGAAAAGAAGCAACCGGTTCTCTGAACGACGAACAGCTTCGTAATCTTTATGAACGACTGACTTATCTGCGCAATCTGGAAGAAAAAAAGGCGCAGGTAATCGGCAGCATCGAAGATCAGGGCAAGCTGACACCGGAGCTGAAACAGCAGATTCTGGATGCACAGACACTGGTTGTGGTAGAAGATTTATACCGTCCTTACCGTCCGAAACGCCGTACACGTGCGATCATAGCAAAAGAGAAGGGGCTGGAACCTCTGGCAAATATCATTATGCTTCAGATGACGAAGAAACCGCTGGAGCAGGAAGCAGAAGCCTTTCTGTCAGAAGAAAAAGAAGTGAACACTGCAGAAGAAGCCCTTGCCGGTGCGAAAGATATTATTGCCGAGCATATTTCCGATGAAGCGGACTATCGTATCCACATCCGGAAACTTACAGCAGATAAGGGACTTGTGAGTTCCACTGCCAGGAAGCCGGAAGAAGCTTCTGTATATGAGATGTATTATGAGTTTGAAGAGCCGGTGAAGAAGCTGGCAGGTCATCGTATTCTTGCCCTGAACCGCGGGGAAAAGGAGAAATTCCTTACCGTAAAGATCAATGCACCGGAGGAGGATATCCTGCGTTATCTGGAGCACCAGGTCATCACCAAGGATAACCCGATCACCACCCCTGTTTTGAAAGAAGTAGTGGAAGACAGTTACAAACGTCTGATCGGACCGGCTATTGAGCGTGAGATTCGCAGTGACCTGACGGAAAAAGCAGAAGACGGAGCTATTCATGTATTTGGTAAGAATCTGGAGCAGCTCCTGATGCAGCCTCCAATTGTCGGACAGGTCGTTCTTGGATGGGATCCGGCTTTCCGTACGGGCTGCAAACTTGCAGTAGTCGATGCAACAGGGAAAGTGCTGGATACTACAGTGATTTATCCAACTGCGCCTACAACAGATGCCAAGATCAAAGCTGCAAAAGAAACCCTGAAAAAACTGATTAAAAAGTACGGAATTACGCTGATCTCTGTTGGAAACGGAACGGCATCCAGAGAATCGGAGCAGATTATCGTGGAACTTCTGAAGGAAATTCCGGAAAAGGTTCAGTATGTGATCACCAATGAGGCAGGTGCCTCTGTTTATTCCGCAAGCAAACTGGCTACAGAGGAATTCCCGAATTTTGATGTGGGACAGAGAAGTGCGGCTTCGATTGCAAGACGTCTGCAGGATCCGCTGGCGGAACTTGTAAAAATTGAGCCAAAAGCCATCGGTGTCGGTCAGTATCAGCATGATATGAACCAGAAGAAACTGGGTGAGGCACTGAACGGTGTTGTAGAAGATTGTGTGAATAAAGTTGGTGTGGATCTGAATACGGCATCCGCTTCTCTTCTGGAATACATTTCCGGTATTTCCAAAGTGATCGCCAAAAATATCGTGACCTACCGTGAAGAAAACGGCCGTTTCACGAGCCGCCGTGAACTTCTCAAAGTAGCGAAACTGGGACCGAAGGCATTTGAGCAGTGTGCCGGCTTTACCCGGATTACCGGAGGCAAAAATCCGCTGGATGCCACCAGTGTTCATCCGGAAAGCTATGAAGCTGCGACAAAGCTTCTGGAAAAACTGGGCTACAAACCAGAGGATATTATCGGAGGAAGACTTTCCGGTATTTCCAGACAGGTGAAGGATTATAACAAAATGGCTCAGGAACTGGAAATCGGAGAAATCACACTTCGCGATATTGTAAAAGAACTGGAAAAACCGGCGCGAGATCCCCGTGATGAGATGCCTAGACCAATCCTCCGTACGGATGTACTGGATATGAAAGATCTGAAAGAGGGAATGGTTCTCAAAGGAACCGTGCGAAATGTCATTGACTTTGGTGCATTTGTGGATATCGGTGTTCATCAGGACGGACTTGTCCACATTTCTGAGATGAGTGAGAAATTCATCAAACATCCGCTGGAAGCAGTCAGTGTAGGTGACGTGGTGGATGTCCGCGTCCTTGGCGTAGATCTTAAGAAAAAACGAATCAGCCTTTCTATGAAAGGTATTGCAAAATAAAAAAGCCCCTGTATTCTATTTCTTGAATACAGGGACTTTTTTTAACCTAACAATGCAGAGTCATTGGAAAATTCCTTTCCGCTGGCTTTTTCAAACTGATCCAGAAGATTGCGGACAGTCAGTTTCTTTTTCTCTTCCCCCTCAATATCGAGGATGATTTTTCCATCCATCATCATGATCAGGCGGTTGCCATGAGAAATGGCATCCTGCATATTATGGGTGATCATTAGGGTAGTCAGATGGTCACGGTTGACAATCATATCTGTAATTTCCAGGACCTTTGCAGCAGTTTTGGGATCAAGAGCAGCAGTATGTTCATCCAGAAGAAGGAGTTTCGGCTTTTTCAGCGTAGCCATCAGAAGCGTCAGAGCCTGTCGCTGTCCACCGGAAAGCAGACCGACTTTGGAAGTCAGACGGTCTTCCAGACCGAGGCCGAGCGTTTTCAGAAGTTCTTTGTATTCCTCACGTTCCTTCTTGGTGATTCCGGGACCGAGTAAACGGGTTTTTCCGCGGCGTTTGGCAAGTGCCAGATTTTCTTCGATGCCCATGGTTGCGGCAGTTCCGGTCATCGGATCCTGGAAAACGCGTCCAAGATAAATGGCACGTTTGTGTTCCGGAAGTTTGGTGACGTCCGTTCCATCGATCAGGATCTGTCCTTCGTCAACCAGCCAGGTACCTGCGACTGCATTCAGCATGGTGGATTTACCGGCACCGTTGCCGCCGATGACGGTAACGAAATCCCCTTCTTTGAGCTTCAGGGAAAGCCCGTTTAGCGCTACTTTTTCGTTGATCGTTCCGGGGTTAAAGGTTTTGTAGATATTTTTAAGCTCAAGCATTTGGATTACCTCCCCGTTTTACCGGTTTTGTGAAATATTTGCTTTTCCAGTACGGGAAAGCAAGGAAAAGTGCAACAACAAGTGCGGACAGCATCTTCAGAAGGTCTGTGTCGATTCCCATCCAGATAACGGTCTGAAGAACCAGATAATACAGAATAGAACCGAGTGCCACGCTGAGAAGACGCAATGCAAAGTTGTGGAAAATGCGTCCGAAAACAGCTTCACCGATGATGACAGCAGCCAGTCCGATGACAATCGCGCCGCGTCCCATATTTACATCCGCAAAGCCCTGATACTGTGCCAGAAGTGCGCTGGAAAAAGCGACAAGACCGTTGGAAATCATCAGGCCGAGTACTTTGTTTACATTGGTGTTGATACCCTGTGCGCGGGACATATTCGGGTTGCATCCGGTGGCACGGAGAGAGCATCCGAGCTCTGTTCCGAAAAACCAGTACAGAATTGCGATCATGACAAAGATGATCAGTGCCACAATGAGAATCGTATTCTGAAGGAATGGAACATTCTTGATATAACGCAGGGAAACAAGGAGATCATATTTGTCAACATTGATTGCCTGGTTTGCTTTTCCCATGATTTTTAAGTTTACAGAGTACAGCGAGAGCTGTGTCAGAATACCGGCGAGAATTGCCGGGATACCCATAAAGGTATGAAAAATTCCTGTAGCCAGACCTGCCAGCATACCGGCGCCGGTAGCAGCCAGCATGGAAACCCAGACATTATGTCCGCTGACCATCATCATAATGCAGACAGCACCTCCGGTACACATGGTACCGTCGACAGTCAGGTCGGCAATATCCAGGATTCTGTAGGTAAGGTATACGCCAATAGCCATAATTCCCCAGATCAGGCCCTGCGCAACGGAACCCGGAAGAGCGTTGATTAAGCTGGTGATATTCATTTTGAATCCTCCTGGTAAAACGCAAACAGCGGGAAAGAGATATCCTTCTCGCTGTCAGTGTTTATGTAGTGTGTTTGATTAATCTGGTTTGAATAAAATACTTGATTGTTTTTACTGATTATTCTGCAGCTTCTTCGGTTTCTTCAGCAGCTTCCTCTTCAGCATTTTCTTCGGTTGCAGCTTCTTCAGTTGCAGCTTCTTCGGTTTCTTCCTCTGCAGCTTCTTCTTCAGCACCGATTGCTACATAATCTTCCGGTACTTCTATGCCGAGAGTTGCGCAGATGTCTGCATTGTATTTCTTGGTGAATTCCGGAGCGTATTCGATTGGCATTGTGGAAATGTCTTCACCATCGCCAAGGATGCGTGCAGCCATTTTTCCGGTAGCAACACCAAGGTCATAGTAGCTGATGGAAAGAGTAGCAACGCCACAGCCTGAGCAGATACCTTCTTCACCTGCGATTACCGGAACTTCAGCCGGAAGGCAGATGTTGTTGATGATCTCTGTATTGGATGCAACGGTGTTGTCTGTCGGTACATAAATAACATCGCTTTCTGTAGCAGCGGTAGTTGTTACAGAAGAAAGATCGTTGGAGTCAGAGAAAGCATACTGTGTGCAGGTGTAGCCCAGTTCTTCCAGAGCTGCCTGAACAGTGTCTACCTGATACTGGGAGTTTGCTTCAGCGGAGCAGTACAGAAGACCTACGTTCTTTGCATCCGGGAAAAGTTCATTGAGCATTGCAGCCTGCTGATCAAGCGGTGCAAGGTCAGAAGTACCGGAAATGTTTCCGCCTACTGTTCCGTCAAAATCGTCAATACCAAGTGCAACACCGTATTCGGTAACGGATGTGCCAAGGATCGGGATCTCACTGGTACCTGCAGCAGCAGCCTGAAGTGCAGGTGTTGCGTTTGCAAGAATCAGATCTACATCTTTGGAAACGAAGTCGTTGATGATGGTAGAACAGGTATTAGAATCACCCTGTGCATTCTGTACTTCCAGAATTTCTACCTGATCACCCATTTCTTCTGTAAGGGCATCAATAAATCCCTGTGTAGCAGCGTCAAGAGCTTCATGCTGAACAAGCTGGCAGATACCAACGGTATAAGTTTCTGCTTCTTCAGCGCTTACCGGTACAACACACATTCCAACTGCCATGGAAGCGGAAAGAACTGTTGCTAAAATCTGTTTCTTCATAAGATTCTCCTCCTGATGAGATGTTTTCTATTTGCGTTACTATTTTGAACGCTTAACCTTATAGAAATATAACGCTTTAAAGTCGAAAAGTCAAGGAAATACGGCAAAGTTTTGACTTTTTGTGTGAATTGAATTTGACTTTTTGTTTATAGAAGTCAAAGGTTCGATTTATAGAAGTCAAAGATTTAAAAGAATTTGTATAATATTAACAATAAAATTAATGAGGTGTCAAAAGTATTTGTTGGAAAGGATGATGAGCAATGGATATAATAAAAAAGAAATGTTTTTCAGATAAGATATAGAAAAAGTCCCGTTTTCACGAGACAGTCTGGGAAATATTTCTTTTGAATCGAGTCGGCACCCGTCCGCACTCGATGAACTTCCTTATAGAGAAAGTTTTTTTATCCGGATTCCAAACCGGCTCTTTCGAGTGGAATGTTTTCTTTCAAAATGCACATTTTCTCGCAGTTATGGATAAAATACAGGCTTTTTTGGCATGGCAAACAAGCCCTTACCGTAAACAGCATTACCTAAGGGACTTCTTAATATTGTTGAAAGAGCAAAGGAAAAAGAGGATTTTCGAAACAATCTTTCAGCAAAACAGATAACGTATCGGGGACTTGGTTCTCTTGCACCATCAAGGGAGACAATGGCGTTTAAACCGGGAGACGAAGAAGACTTCCGATGGATGGGTGGCAGAACCATTGGAGCAAATTAACAATATGGTATTGCTAAAAGTTATAAAAAGTTATAAAATGGAATAAAAGTTATAAAAACTTATAAAATATAGGAAAAGTTATAAAAAATTATAAAGAAAGGAATTATTATGAACAATCCGTTTACTTTGTCTTTTGGGAAGAGGCCGGTACAATATATTTCACGTATTTCGCAAACGAATCAAATAATTGATAGTTTCCGGGCAGAAGTCCCTTCTAATCAGATATTTATGATTACAGGGGTAAGAGGTTCCGGAAAGACTGTTATGATGACGAATATAGCAAGAGAAATGCGTCAAAGCAAAGAGTGGATCGTTCTTGAACTGAATCCTACAAGAGATCTTCTGCAGAGTCTTGCGGCCAGGATATATAGTTTACCTGAGATGCATGATAGATTTATAAAGGCAAAGCTGGATTTTTCAGCATTTGGGCTGGGCGTGTCCATTGAAAATTCAGCTCCGGTCAGCGATATAGAGAATGTAATTGAGTGTATGTTAGAGCAAATCAAAGAATCCGGAAAACGTCTTTTGATAACAATTGACGAGGTAGTAAAATCCGAGCAGATAAAAATATTTGCAAGTTCATTTCAGATCTTTTTGCGTCAGGATTATCCAATTTATTTGTTGATGACCGGGTTATATGAAAATCTTTATGAACTTCAAAATGATAAATCCTTAACTTTTCTATATCGTGCACCAAAGGTGTTGTTGGAGCCTCTTAATTATACAGCTGTGCGGAATCATTATAGGGATATATTCAGGATAGATATGGAGACTGCCAGTATCATGACATCTCTTACAAAAGGATATCCATTTGCTTTTCAGGTGCTGGGATATCTTTATTGGGAAAATCGTGGTGTCAAGTCTATTGAAGAGATACTGCCGGAATATGACCAGTATCTGGAAGAATATGTGTATAGCAAAATATGGACAGAATTATCAGAAGTGGATAAAAAGCTTCTGGCTGAACTTGCTGTGTGCGAAGATAACAGGGTTAAAACATTAAGAGATCATTTGGATATGAAGTCGGAACAATTTTCTGTTTATCGTGAGAGACTGAAAAGAAAAGGTGTGATCGACACAAAAGAATATGGAAAAATTTCCATGGCTTTGCCGCGTTTTGATGAATTTGTGAAAACACGGCTGTTCCTATAGTGTAAAAGGGTAACTCTCCGATCTGAGTTACCCTTTTGAGATTCATTCGGATTACGGACAGATCTCATGGATCCAGTCTACGAAGCTTCCGGTGACAGCAGGAATATTCCGGAATATCGGGAAACACTCACGAAAGCAGTTCTTCAGATTTGTGCAGATACGGAATATGTGGTGTATCTCAATGGAAATTATGTGGGGACGGGGCAGTACCGGACATTTCGTGGTGTAAAAGTTTATGATGAATATGATGTATTAGGATCGATCAGAACCGGAGAAAATGAAATAAGAGTGACCGCCTATTGTAAAGGGGAGGATTCCCAGACTTACCAGAAAGATACACCTGTCCTGGTTTTTGCGATTCAATGGGCAGATCAGCTGGTTTTGTCCGGGGAAGAAACGCTGGTGCGGGAACACCCCTGTTATTTGTATGCAACAAAATTTGATTTTTCTGATATAAGCTCATGTTTGGAAGTTAATAAGAGAATGTAGTGCAGAACGTGTCTGGAAGATTAAAATAGATTTTCAGGGGTATGAGAAAATATAAAATACAATATGAAACAGAAAATATGTATAATTATTGTAACAAAATTGTAATGATTTCACCCGCGATTTGCGTTTCCGGAATCTTATGTTTGAATAAACAGGTTGGAAACATATTGCCGAAGCAATCTAGCGAAGCGATCTATCGCAGTAATCTACCGCAGGCGGAATCCTTCAAATCAGGATTCTTTCTAAAATATTTGTGGAATTATGTTGGAAAACATTGTATGATTACTTATAGAATCATGTCGAAAAATATGGAATGTGATCGGGATAAGTTTTTATCTGAAATCGTCCGGTGACGAATGGAAACCGAAAAAGCGGGAGAACGGGGTGCATTTACGCACTGGAAAGGAGCTTCTTGTATAATTCAAATATAAGGAATTCCGAGAAAGAAGGTTGAGAAAAAAATACCTCAGAGTAAAATAAGATTACTGACTTTGCACGGTTAGTAAAAAATC
>NZ_JBQHXR010000036.1:0-14116 GCF_052063365.1 Blautia sp. HCP3S3_G3
TTTTTTTCTGTTTGCCATAATAAAGGGCCTCCTATGAATTAGATTTTATCATAGAAGACCCTTATCGCATATATTTCCATATGCTATTTACAGACTTTTTTTCACAGGCTCTATCGGGAGAACGAAAGGTAATGTATTTCCTGCTGTTTTCGCCAAATTCTGCGTTTTTTATTTCATATCCTTTAGCTTCCATAAATGCAAGAAATTCTGAGTAAGTGGAAACGATTCGGATTGTCTGGTTGATATCTTTTCGCAGCTGCGCTTTTTTACTGGATTCAGATTTATTTGCAGCCCATTCATTGTATTTCATTCCTTTTTTACCATCTGGCATAATTGTGGACAGGTTATGTTCCTGGCATAAAGTGTCGCTGAGATTTCGTATTTTCCAGTAATTCTTTTTACAGTCATGGTAATGAGAAAAAGTGATGTTATCTGCAGAACAGAAAATTAAATGGTTATGTACATGACCTTTATCAGTGTGTGTTGTCAGAACATAGGAGTATTTTCCCTCCAGTAAGCGATCCGCAAGTTCTTTGCCAATTTGATGGGCTTCTTCATAGGAAACTTCACCAGGGGAAAATGCCTGAATCAGATGAAATGCCTTATTTGTATTGTGCGGATCTCTGCAGTCATGTGTATGATCCAAAGTGTATTTAAAGTCAAGAACGGCTGTTTCGGGAGAGCAGGCAAAGGAAGAAATATATAGATTCTGGTCAGTTTTATCTGGATTGCAGATGTATTCTATTGCTTTATCAACGGTTGTTTTGATACCATGGATTTTTGTAACTGCCATATTTTTTCCATTAACTCCTTTATATCGTCCAGGTCCTTTGGGTAAACTGTATTGGTACTGTTTATACGATGGGTGATCTGATTCAAATTGCTGCTGATATTGCCCAGCAGGGTATTCATTTTTCGGATATGAGAGTAGTCTACTTCATATACAAATCCATATAAGATCATTTTCCGTAGAAAGGCAGATTTGCTTTTCATCCTGGAAAGACGATATTTTTCTTCTAAAATGTATTGTTCGTCATCATTCAAATAAAATTGTACGGGATGAATTCTGGTACGTTTGCTCATTGAAATCCTCCAATTCGTTTTTTTCTATAAAAAAGAGTACAAAAAAACTGTCTAACCAGTTCGGCTATGACAGTTATGGTACTTGGTTTTTTGTTGGTTTGGACAGATGTATCTGTAAGTTATTTTAACAGGACTGGGTGAAAGCGTCAAATTAAGAAATTATAAAATATGAGAGGGCCAGGGATACTCCCTGATACATTTTGGTAGAATGAACCGGAAAGGGAATTTGACAAAATGAGCCAGGTGTCATGACACTGGCAGTGCTTGCTTCTTTTGGGGTGTAGCCTGCAAAGCAGGCTATGCAAAAGCTATAAAACATAAATAGAACTGTGAGAAGTGGTTGAGAATACAATCCTGATAGCGTATAATCAGAGAAAGAAATCGTAAGTGAGGGATAAATTTGAAACGTGAAGAAATTTTTCAATATGTAAAAGAGCAATATGGAACTGAACCGGAATATTTATGGAAAAAAGATCCTGATTCTGCGGTGCTTCGACATAAAAATGGAAAATGGTATGCTATAATTATGGTAGTGGAAAAGAAAATACTGGGATTAGAAGAAGATGGAAACATTGACATCCTGGATGTAAAATGTGATCCTGATCTGGTTGGGATGATTATTCAAACGTATGGATTTTTACCGGGGTATCATATGAATAAGCAACACTGGATTACGATTCTTTTGGATGATTCTGTCAGTGAAGCTAAGACGCTGGATTTTCTGGATATGAGTTATGATTTAATTGACAGTGGGAAGTAATAAAAAAGGAAGCCTTTCAGAAAAATCTCTGATTGGCTCCCAGGTATTCATTCTGGATATGTATAAGTTGATCTTTGCAACAGGATATTTTCCCAATCTCGTTCATGGCGCAACACTCGGAGAATATGAATCTCTTTTGTTTCTTCCATTATAATATAAAAAATAATAGATGGCGGAAAAGATCTTTTATGTATGGAATATCCTCTGTACAGAATTTGAGTTCGGGGAAAGGCAGTACTGAACTGGCCTAAATTCTGCATTTGTTCTTTCAGATCAGATTGAAAACGGTCAGCACGTTGCTGGCCGAATTCTTCTTCAATATAATCTGCAATGTCTGTAACATCGTAAATTGCTTCCCAGGTTAAAATAATTTTATATTCTTGCATTTCTTCGTGCATCCCTTAATTCTGTGATTTTGCGAAAAGCATCTTCCAGTGGCAATTCACGACCAGCTTCCATATCATCAATTCCCCGGTCTAACATGCGGAGAAGATGATTGTTTTCCTGGTTTTTATCGGTTGTAGGGACTTTTTTTGTTAATTCCATGAAATCACTCCAATCATACGGTTTATAAATAGTGTATGTTGTTCAGAAGTATCTATCCATAGTTTAGCATAGAATGGGCAGCAATACAATTGAATTATTTTGCAGGAGCGTCCGTCAGACCAAGAAGATATTCGCAGGAAACATTAAATACTTCGGCCAGTGCGACAACTTCGTAGTCGGGAACGAAACGTGTGCCTTGTTCAATTCGCAGGATTGCCAGATCATTAAAATCATATCCTGCAAGTTGTAATTTGGCAGCGAGTGTTTTCTGAGTAAGATTATGAGCCTTTCGTAATTCTTTTACCCGTTGTCCTATTCTGTTTTTACTGTTCGTTTTTTTATCCCAATAAATAATCATTCTGATCCTCAAAAGTTTCTAAAGATGAAGTATTATTATTGATTTTAAGGAAAAATATTGTTACTATACTTCTAAAGATGAAGTTTTTGGAAAGTTTATTTGATTTTTGAAATAAGAAAATGATAATGCTGCCTGTAATGAGAAATAATTCTAATGAGAGGTGGAAAGAAGATGAATGAATTTTATGAAGCAGTATCGAATTTATTTGAGGAATTGCGCTGTGACTCCGGAGAAAGAGAATATACAGTACAGCCGGAAGAATGGAAAGAAGCAGAGAAGAATTTGAAACAAATACAAAAGAAGCTGCCACTACATCTGGAAAAAATCCCAGAGCGTGAGCAGAATTTCTGGAATAAATATCTGGATCAGTTAGAACATTTCCATTATGAAGAGGAGCAGCGGGCTTATTACCAGGGAATGATGGATGTAGTTGAGTTTCTTATTAATATAGGGGCAATAAAGAAATCCACGAATGTTAAGAGAATGATAGAAAAATATGCACGTTAAGAGTGGCGGTATGGGAAACCATACCGCTTCTTCAGAATAATTCAGATAGAATTCAAATGAATTTCAGGGATCTTGTTTATCGTGGTCTGTAGGAATTTTGTATGTGCGCAGGTATGCTTCTACGATGGCAAGGATAGCGGTAATTTGCTCATCGTTGCATTTTGACAGGTACATGAGCAGGCGTTGATAATCAAGATTATCTGTATGATTGTTTGGATAAAACAATGGTTCAGGAGGAACATTTAAAGCGCGTACCAGTTTTCTGATTTTATGAAAACTCGGAACTCGGCCCCCATTTTCAATTTCCTTTAAATATCGGCTGGACATTTCTGCTTTTTCAGCTAATTCTTCATAAGTCAATTTTTGCTCGTGTCGGGCGTTCTTAAAAAACAATCCCAGTTCTTTATCTGTTTGTTTTGGCATATGATACACCTCCATGTTTAGTGTATAGTTCCCTTTCTTGAAAGAAAATGAACTAATATTTCACTAAAAAAGAGGGTGATATTTCACTTTTTAAAAGACATATAAAATTCTGAATTTCCGTAAAACAGATCCGGAGGTATAGGAAAGATTAAGAATTTTATTGTCTGGTATCATATCCGTCATTACGTGACGGATGAAATAGATAAATAGTTCAAAAAAGCAAATAAATTTCTTTACCTCAAAAAGTGAATTATATGCCACAAAAAATGATGGCAAAATATTATCTTTTGATATAAATAGCGTCCGATGGGCTAAAAACTACCCATTAGGACGTTTTTTATATACCTCAAAATACAGGAAAAACAATTTTCTCGTATTTATTAAGAAATTTTTTAAAAATTTCTTCCCACACCCCGACAAATGCACTCATCCGTTTGGGATATGTGTGAAGGGGAAGCAAGAACTTTGCTTATTGCCTACCGGCGGGGAAGGAGGTGAACTCTTATGAAGCAATCCTCTTTTCAAGATGAGCAGACAGTCAGACATCAGTTTGATTCTCTGTGCAAGCTGGCATTGAAAAGTGAAGTTATTAATTATGAAAAGCATATGGCATATCGCCAGAAGTATGAAGTGATGTTGTCAGAATTATCAGAAAAGGAGTTGAGCAGACTTTTTATAATGGATGAGCATGAAATGGAAACACATCGTTTTCAGGTCCTGGGTTACGACATAGAAGTCAAAGATGCATTGATTGCTGAAGCACTGCAGACACTTACTGAAAAGAAAAGGAATGTTGTGTTATTATCATATTTTATGGATATGAGTGATGCAGACATTGCCAGAGAAATGAATCTTGTACGCAGCACAATTAATGAGCATCGTAGACGATCACTGGAACTGATGAGAAAAAATATGGAGGAATCTGCAAATGAAAAAAAGTAAAAAACAGAAATGCGCATTTGATTTGCTGCCATTCCATGTTATTGAGGCAGCATCAACTGGTGATACTGAGGCAATCCAGGCAGTGTTGAAGCATTATGAAGGGTACATAACAGTTTTGGCTACCAGAAAAATGTTTGACGAATTTGGACAGGTACATTACTGTGTAGATGAAACTCTGCGTCAACGCCTGGAAGCAAAACTGATTACTAAGACCTTGGGATTTGATACGAAATCATATGTAAGGAAAAGTAATCAGTAAAGGGAGTATTTAATATAGATTCCTTTTCCCCTTCAGGAATTTTTGTACCTTGAAAATTGTATATTGTTTTACATACAGGACGTGAAGATATGTAGAGCCACTAGGTAAATCCGCCATGATATATCTGCTCTGTTAATGGAGTAAATACGAGGAAATGCTGAAATATAACATTGAAGTAAAGGTATGGAGCGAGAAGAATTTGACAAAATGTGTAGCAGCTGCACAGGGCGACGAAGCATATCTGTGATAATGATACTTCCAGAAAAAAGCTGGTCATATTTAATGACGGTGCAAAACCGATGTGGGCAGAGTACTGAACTGCCACCTGTATTGTAATTTTATCTGCCGATGACAGTGTATAAAATTGTAAATTGTCATGGGCAGATAAAAATGTTTTGTCCAAAGAGAAAAGGAGGAGAGAAGAGTGGCGATTAAAATTGAAAAAGGTAAGATTCCAATTTGGGAAAAATATATGCTTACGGTGGATGAAGCAGTGCAATATTTCGGAATAGGTGAAAAGAAAATAAGGATGCTTATTTCGGAACATCTAAATTCAGAATGTTGCTTTACAGTCCAGGTGGGGTGTAAGTCATTGATTAACCGTAAGAAATTTGAGGCCTTTCTGGATCAGACTACGTCTTTGTAAAAAATATACGAACAATTTAGCACTTTAAAGTGGAAATGTTAGCCCTGGTATGATATAATACCTATATCGTGCTAGGGCTTCTTCGTAGAAAGGGGCGAAGACGTTTGGGTAAAACAAAACGTGACCAAAAACGACGAGATAAAAAAGGTCGAATTTTACGAAACGGAGAAAGTCAGAGAAAAGATGGAAGATATGCGTTTGTATATACAGATTGTTATGGAAAGCAGAAGTTTTTGTATAGTTGGAAATTAGAGCCAACAGATTCTCTGCCAACTGGATGCAGACCATGCTTAGCTCTAAGGGAAAAAGAAAAAAATATCCAAAGAGATTTACATGATGGTATAGTACCTTACGGAGGAAATTTAACAGTTTTGGATTTGGTTCAAAAATATATTGGACAAAAAAAGGGGGTTCGTCATAATACTCAGGCGAACTATGATTTTGTGATCAATATAATAAAAAAAGAAGAATTCGGAACCAGAAGAATAGATAAAATAAAATTGTCGGATGCAAAAGCATGGTTTATTAAGCTGCAAGCAGATGGAAGAGGATACAGTTCCATTCACAGTGTGCGTGGAATTGTAAGACCTGCATTTCAGATGGCAGTTGAAGATGATTTACTGCGCAAGAATCCTTTTGAATTTCAATTATGTACAGTTGTCGTAAATGACAGTGTTACAAGACAGGCAATTACAAAAGAACAGGAAGAGTTATTTCTGGAGTTTATCCGAAATGATGACCATTACTCAAAATACTATAATGGAATGTTTATTTTGTTTAAGACTGGACTTCGTATTTCTGAGTTTTGTGGATTGACAGTGAAAGATATTGATCTTCAGGAGAGAAAAATCAATGTGAATCATCAGCTTCAGAGAACCAGAGGAATGCAGTACGTCATTGAAGATACCAAAACTTCAAGTGGAACACGAATGTTGCCGATGACAGATGAAGTTTATGAATGTTTTGAACAGATTGTGAAAAACCGTAAAAAAGTAAGGGTTGAGCCGATTATAGATGGATATAGTCGATTTTTATTCCTGGATAAAAAAGATATGCCTGAGGTAGCACTCCATTGGGAAAAACATTTTCAGTGGGCGTTAGGAAAGTATAATCGTACTCATGAGGAACAAATGCCAAAGATCACGCCTCATGTATGTAGGAATACATATTGTTCCAATATGGCGAAAGCTGGAATGAATCCGAAAGCACTCCAATATTTAATGGGACATTCTGATATAGGGGTTACGTTAAATGTATATACGCATCTGGGATTAATTGATGCAAAAGAAGAGATGAATAGGATTGCAAAACTGGCATAGTATGATAAAACAATAGAAAAAAGAATTAAAAATAATCTGATTATAAGGTTCTTAGAGAGCCTGTTTTCCAGGCTGGTTATTACTAAGAAGTTACTAAATTTGGATAAGAAAATATACGAATTTATGCTGTGATATACAGGAAAATGACAGGATTGAAGATTATCGGAAAATGCCTGTAAACAGCGTAAATACAGCATTTCAAGGAGTTTTAAGCAATGATAAGAGTGTTATTTGTCTGCCACGGCAACATACAAACAGAGCAGATTCCTCAGAAATTAAGGAATCTGCTCCATTTTTGTGGAAAATGTGTCAGGTAAAATAAGCCTGGAATCAGTCTACAAAATAGGAAATCGTCTTCAGGGCGTTTTCCAGATTGGGTGAATTGGCGGTGATGCACAGTACAGGATCCGGACAGTAGAGTTCATACTCTTCCAGAATGCTGCTGTCGGAAATATCAATACCGAAAGGTGTCGGATCAGAACGCGAAATAACATTTCCATCCTCATCAAGTTCCTCCACCTGACCTTCCACGATACGGTCAGCCAGAGAGGCATACAACTCTTCCGGAAGGGTTTCACTTAAATCGGCACAATACCCTCTGGCAGCCTGTTCTTCAAAATCTGTCCGGGAACAGATCAGGATATCGGTACTGGCCGCCCAGATTCTTGTCATGAATGCCATATTCATCTGATAGTCGGAAATATTGAAAGTTTCAGTGGATACATAATCGTTTTTATTGGTGATTTCCAGGTATTCTTCAAGAGAATCGCTCAGGGCTTCTGCTTCCTCCAGCTGTCCATTGATCAGAATCAGGGAAAGCTGACAGGTGGCGCGGTTGAAAACGGTGGTGTTGAGTATGGAAATGAGTACCGCGATGATGATGATCACCACAATTGTTCTTTTGGCATAGTAATCCTTGAAATAGATTAGCTTTTGTTTAAATGGAAGATTTTTGAGTTCTTCTTTTGTGATGGTGTCTTTTGATTTGTTATACATTAAGGCATCATCGTCCAGGGTTGTCTTTTTGAACTTAATGTCCATGGTGGCCTCCTTTGTGTATTTCCGGATGGATTTCGCTTCTCTCTATTATATAGGATATTTGGCGTTTTGTGGATGATTTCTGAAGAAATTATGTGAATTTTTTGTGAAGAAAGTTGATTTTTAAACAGAAATGACTGCAGAGTGGTACATGGATGGGAAATATTCCGTGAAGTGTTTCCCGATGAAGAAAGTAAGTCGTGGATGATGAAGGTGATAATGATATTTTCCTTGTTGAGCGTTTTTTGAAAACAAGATATAATGATTCAGAGAACAGAGAACAGAGAACAGAGAACAGAGAACAGAGAACAGAGAATAAGAGGGGGAAAACGAATGATTGATCGGTTGGAGAATGGTGAGCTTGCCAGGAAACTGTTTGGGGATTGGCAGGAATCACTTTTATGGTCCTGTATGCAGGGCGTAATGGGAGAATTGTATGCAGATAATCCGGAAAATCCGCAGTCTGTCATGGCGATACTGGGGGATTTTGCCTATTATGCGGGGAAACCGTCAGAAGAACTGATCCTGTTCAAGCCGCAATGGCGAGAAAAGGATTTTGTAATTATGGTTCCGCAGAATGCACAGTGGGGAGTGTTGATTGAAAAGTGCTATGGAGAGAAAGCAAAAAAAGTATCGCGATATGCAATCAAAAAAGAACCGGGGATTTTTGATCGGGTACATCTGGAAAAAGTCGTGGCCGGACTTCCGGAAGGATTTGAACTTCGCCTGATGGATGAGGATATTTACCAGAAATGTGCGGCACAGGAATGGAGCCGGGATTTTATTGCACAGTACAGAGATTATGCCTCATTCCAAAAACTGGGGATTGGAGCATTTGTACTGAAAGACGGGGAACTTGTTTCCGGTGCGTCGAGTTATTCCAGTTATCATGAGGGGATAGAAATTGAAATCGGTACAAAAGAGCCTTTCCGCAGAAAGGGACTTGCGTATGTCTGTGGGGCAAGACTGATTCTCGAATGTCTGGACAGGAATTTGTATCCGAACTGGGATGCACGGAATCTGTGGTCCGTTGCCCTGGCAGAAAAACTGGGGTATCATTACTGTCATGCATATGATGCTTATGAAATCAGAGGTTACTGAAAACCCAGAGTTAGTTTGAGGATTTTCAGAAGTTAGAGGTTACTGAAAACCAGAGTCAGTTTGAGGATTTTCAGAAGTTAGAGGTTACTGAAAAACCAGAGTCAGTTTCAGAATTTTCACAAGTCATAGATTACTAAAACAGAGTCAGTTTCAGAATTTCCAGAAATCAGAGAATTACAATAAAAGTTTCTGCAGGCAAAGATTTTCGTTCAAATAGAAGTGTTATAAAGAATATAGAAAATGTTCTATTTCCAATTATTGGAAAATAGGGTATACTAAAATATGATAGATACTGTATCATACATAATTGATGCTGAAGCCCAACAGATATTCATTTTCCGGTACAGGCAACAGAAAAATATGAACAGTAACAGCTGCGGTATCGGGCCAGAGCAATTTTCAAACCCGCTCTAATGCCGAAATCAACGGTCAATATGGAGATAATTGCGATTATGACAGAAAGACGATGGAAAAATACAGGTATATTGATTTCGACAGTGTTCTTTATCATGCTTGCCTGGTTTCTAATTCTTGCATGGAAAGAAAGTCCGGTGGAAGAATCTTTTGGTACAGAAACAGTCAGTGAATGGAAAACAACATGGCATACAGAGACGGAATCTCGGACAAGTGAGGAACTTCCGGCTTATTTTTCATGCGATGAGAATGGGAAGACTGTGATAACGACAACAATTCCGGAAAACATCAAAGATTACGGGAATTCTCTGTGTTTCCGGGCTTCCCAGTCAGAAGTCCGTATCTGGATCGATGGAATCCTTTTGCTGGAGCAGGGCTTTCTGGATTCTGGCAAAAATGTTCTGGGAAGAGAGCCATCGAGCAGTTGGGTCATGTTAAGACTGCCTTCTGACTGTGAGGGCAAAAAACTGCAGATAGAACTGTATTCTCCTTATAAAGATTATCAGGGCCTGCTGAAACCGGTATATGTGGGGACAAAATCAGCGCTGCTTTCTTTTATTATCCGTTCCTATGGATGGCGTCTGCTGGCTGCAGTTCTGCTGATTATTATCGGGATATTTCTGATTATCGTCTGTGTTGTGTATACATTCAGAAAAGTGTTCAGTATGCAGATTCTGATGCTTGGTATCTTCGGGATATTGACAGGAATCTGGATGTTTGGGGAAAGTCAGATGCTGCAGTTTTTTACAGGAAAACTGGTGTGGTGGTATAATCTGACACTGGTTTCTCTGCATCTGATACCGCTTCCTCTTTTGAAAATTATTGAAGACCTGCCAGGGTTCCGGTATAAAAAAATATGCAGATTTCAGAGATGGTTGGCAATAATCTATCTTGGAATGCTGATTCTGCTGCAGATTCTGGACATTCAGGATTTTATGGAGCTGCTGAATGATTCTCTGGTGCTTTTCCTTTTGATGTGCGTCATTACGGTGTTCTTGATATATTGGGATTATCATAATAACAATAACAAAAAGATGGTTTCTATGGTAATCGCTCTGTCTGTGTTTGGGGGATTTGCCTGTGTGGAACTGGTTGTAGATCTGATCCGTCTGGAAGTGGATATGGGAAGATTTCTCTGCATAGGAGTGTTGTTCTTTTATGTGATTATTGTTTTTGATTCGATACGCCGGGCAATGAGTCTTTATTCTCAGGGGCTCCGCACGCTGTATTACAGAAATCTGTCTTATGTTGATCAGATGACAGACTGTATGAACCGCCGTTCTTTTACGGAAAGAGAAAAAGAGTGGACTGCCGGCGGAGAAGATGTGCTTGTGATGGCAGATTTGAATGATCTGAAAAAAATCAATGATAGTATTGGTCATTATGCAGGTGATGCGTATATTAAGAATTGTGCGGAGGCGCTGCGGGAAGTGTTTGGCGCATGGGGAGTCTGCTACCGGATGGGCGGCGATGAGTTTCTGTTCTGGGGAAGTGGTCTTACAGAGTCGGAAATAGATGTGATGAATGCAGAGTTTCACTCTCTGGTGCGTAAAAAGTGCAGCGAAATTTCTCCGCTGTGCTGTGTTGCTACCGGAATTGCCCGAATCAGGCCGGAAGACCGGACACTTGAAGATGCGATGAAACGAGCTGATGAAAATATGTATGAAAATAAACGAAAACTGAAAGAGATTTTGAATACAGGTAATTTTGATGAGAAAACTGACGAAGGAAAGAATGAAAATAAAGCTGATTGCGACTGATCTGGATGGTACTTTTTTGACAGACAAAAAAGAAATCACTCCATTTACCAGAAAGGTGATAGAAGAAGTACAGGAGCAGGGGATTTGTTTTGTTCCGGCTACCGGACGGGCTTTCCGTGCTGTTCCGAAAGAAGTGCTGGAACTGGGACATACGGAATATGTAATCACTTCCAATGGTGCTGCTGTCTATTCTGTTTCACAGAGCAGAAGAATTTACGAATGCCTTCTGTCAAAAGAATCGGTGGAAAAGATTCTTGGACTGGAACTGGATCCGGCGATTGCTTTGGAAGCATTCTGGGAGGGAGCACCGTATTCAGAGGAGAGTTATATTGCAGATCCTCAAAAGTATGGTGCAACCGCATACGGTGCTGCCTATGTAAAACGTACCAGAAATCCGGTGAAGAATATCCGTCTTTTTATTCAGGAGCATGCGGGAAAAATCGACAGTCTGGCCTTTACCTGTGCAGATGCTCAGAAACGCAGAGAACTGCAGATGCTTCTTGAAGAAAAGATTCCGGATATTTATGTGACTTCTTCTGTGCCGCATATGCTGGAAGTAGGGCACAAAGATGCTGGAAAAGGAAAGACATTGCGATATCTTCTTGATTTTCTCGGAATATCCGGAGAAGAAGCCATGGCTTTTGGCGATGCGGATAATGATATTGATATGCTTACGGAAGTCCGCTATGGATTTGCCATGGAAAACGGAATGGAAAACTGTAAAAAAGCGGCTTTTGCATTAGCCGGCAATAATAACGAAGATGGTGTGGCGAAAGAAATCCTTAAGTTCATACGATAAGGGAACATGTTATGAAAGAGACTCTGATATTTCTGAAATAATGGCTCATGTGTTTTAGAGCGTGTTTGAAAATTCATTACCGCCATCTGCACGCCCCACTTTGCGGGAAATTTGTCTCGCATTCGGTCAACATAGCCCGCTATGCCTCCCTCATTTGAGTTAAATTCCCCACAAATTGTGACGCACATCTGTCGGAAAGCAATTTTCAAACATATTCTAGCCCTGTAATTTTTTCGCAAAATCAGCCATGATTTCAGAAATTTTGATTCCCTGAGGACATACAGCTTCACAGCTCTGGCAGCCAAGGCAGGCACTTGGGCGTTTGGCTTCCGGAAGAGTCTGAATCAGCATCGGAGCGAGGAAGCCGCCTCCGGTAAAGGTATGTTCATTATACATTTTTATGATGGAAGGAATATCAATTCCCTGAGGACAATGGTCTGTACAGTAACGGCATGCGGTACACGGAACACCGTTTGCCATTTTGTCAGCAATATTCAGAATCGTCTTCATCTCTGTTTCATTCAGCGGTTTTTCTGTTTCAAAGGTATGGATATTATCCTTTACCTGTTCAAAATTGGACATTCCGGAAAGGATCATGGTTACACTGGGAAGTGTCTGCAGGAAACGGAAAGCCCATGCCGGGATTTCTTCATCCGGACGGAGCGCTTTGAGAGCATCTGTATGTTCTTCGGAAAGAGCAGCAAGCTTGCCTCCGCGGAGAGGTTCCATAACCCATACCGGGATATGATATTCATCCAGAAGTTCCACTTTTTCTTTGGCATCCTGGAAAGACCAGTCAATGTAGTTGAGCTGAATCTGACAGAACTCCATATGGTCACCGTAAGCATCCAGAAAACGTTTCATGACATCGTAGCTGCCGTGTGCGGAAAAGCCCAGATGACGGATGCGGCCGTTTTCTTTCTGTTTCATCAGATAATCAAAAATACCGTATTTGGGATCCAGATATTCGTTGATATTTTTTTCGCATACATTGTGGAACAGGTAAAAATCAAAGTATTCCACATCGCATTTTTCAAGCTGTTTTTCAAAAATTTCTCCTACTTTGTCCATATTTGAGACATCATAGCCCGGGAATTTAGTGGCAAGATAAAAGCTTTCGCGTGGGTAACGGGATAAAATACGGCCCATGACAAGCTCCGAATTTCCGCTGTGATAACCCCATGCAGTGTCGAAATAGTTGATGCCATGATTGATCGCATATTCTACCATTTCTGCAGAAGCAGCTTCATCGATATCTGCTTCGTTCTGGCTGTTGAGCGGAAGACGCATGGTACCCATGCCGAGAGCAGATAATTTGATGTTCTGAAATTCTTTGTAGATCATAATGATTCTCCCTTCTTTTTTGTTGACGGAAATGTCTGTTTACGCAGACATCATAAAAGTTCTGTATATACAATCATGTCCTGTTTCACGTCTACTTGCTAGAGTGTGTTTGAGAATTCAATTGTGACGCACATCTGGCGGAAAGCAATTTTCAAACACCGTCTGGGACTTTTAAAAAATTACTGCAGCAGTCGTAGATTTATTCCCATGTCAGAATGCCGGTGCGGATTGCTTCATTGTAACGTGAGATTTTATAATCCAGACGTTCCATGGCTCTGGTAATGCTTGTAAGCTGTTCCTGAAGCTGTGCCCGCTGTTCCACAAGCAGCTGCCTTCTGGCAGGGATGGTAGCTTCCCCTTCCTGTGTCAGTTTCACATATTCGGCAATGGCTTCGATGGGAAGTCCGGCGCTGCGCATGCATTTCACCAGTTCTACCCAGCTGCAGTCTTCTTCTGTATAATCACGCAGTCCGGCACCAGTGCGGTGTACCTGAGGAATAACTCCGATTCGTTCATAATACCGCAGTGTGTCCGTGGTAAGATTGTATTTTCGACTAACTTCTGATATGGTCATAAATTCTCCTGATTATGTATATTTTTATAGAACTGTTTTGTCATAGTATAACATCTGGAGTTTACTCTAAGTCAATAGATTTGTGAAAATAATTATGGGTTTGTGAATTAAGGAAAGTGGGCTTTTGTGAACTAAAGAAGGCTTTAGTTCAGCAACTGTATGTGAGAATTCTTCGAGTTTTACTATGCGTATGGTTTTCTCCGGAACTTTGGTTCAGTGCGAAACACTGTGAAGTGTGATGTG
>NZ_JBQHXR010000037.1:0-13480 GCF_052063365.1 Blautia sp. HCP3S3_G3
TTATAGGAGTATATTTCCGGGATGTTCAACAGGGCGGAAAGGATGCACTGAACTAGCGGAAGTCCTGCTCAAAATGTCCGTGCAGTGTGCACTCACTGAACGGTATATACATTTATCTTCATTTCACTTATTCCTTTCATTTCACACTCTGTTTTGACCCTTTGACACGGTAGCTGTCACCCGTTATACTAAGAATATGGCAGTGATGCACCAGGCGGTCCAGGATCGCTGTGGCTGCAAGTTTGCCAGTAAACAGCTCGTCCCATCTGCCCATGGGCAGGTTGGTCGTAATTATAAGGGAGCTCTTTTCATACCGATGGCGGATCACCTGGAAGAAAAGGCTCTCTCTTTCTCTGTCCATTTTTAAATACGAAAGTTCATCAATGATCAGCAGCGGGATCCTATTCAGTTCTTCCAATGTTTCCCGTAGTCTCCCTTCCTGCATCGTTTCATAGAGCCGGTCAACCAGATCCTTGGCATTGGCAAAAAGCACTCGATATCCCGCGCGGATGGCATTCATGCCGATCCCTGTGGCGATCATGCTTTTCCCAACACCGGGTGGTCCGATAATAATGACATTCTCGCCGGCATCTATGAAATCCAGCCTTCCAAGTTCCGTGATCTTAGCCTTGTCCAGCGACTGATTAAATCCGTAGTCAATGTCCTCAAGCCGTTTTTCGGCCTCAAAGCATGCTTCCCTGCGAAGCTTTTCCGTTCGGCGGTCACGTTTTCCTTCTTCCTCCACTGAAAGAAGCCTGACAAGAAAAGATTCATAATCCATGGCAGAAGATTCTGCTTCCAGGATCAGATTCCGGTATTGCTCGCGCATATCTACCAGCTTAAACTGTTTCATCATGGATTCGATGTATTCCGCATTCGTCTGATATTCCTTCTGTTTCATCTGGGCACCTCCGATAACATCGCATTGGTCTCATAATAACTGCAGTCGCGCGTCAGGGCGGGGTCATCATCCCGATAATCCTTACTACAGGCAGCACCCACGTCTTCCGAAGACGCTTCCGGCAGCGTTAGATTCCCTGAATTGTATTCTTTCAGGAGCCCTTTAAATGATGTGATATCCATCTTATCCAAAGAGATACAGTAACCGATAAAACGGTCAAGCGTGGCATCATCATACAGTTCCCCCAGGAGCATGATCTTTCTCGCGTAATGCGTAGGCTGGTCAAATTTCCTGCCAGCAGCGTCAAGATAACGTTGTCCGTTTGAGAAACGTCTGGCAAAGTCCCTCCGGATCTGTGGAATAGAAGTGCTGACCGGAGTTGCGATTGCGTCATAGTGCGAAGGGTCCGTCCGCACAGCATGCTTCTCTTCTGAAGCCTCCACTGTCAGTATCAGATTTTCCTTCATGTCATAGACCTCGATCCGAAATCCGTAGACCACCCGAAACTGCAGTGTTTTATCCACATATTTCACTGGCACACTGTACTTACTGCCGCCAACATTGATGTAGCTGTCGGGACTAATGATACGCTTCTGGAGCCGTTTGGTCCGGTAGTGTGTTTGGGGAAGTGGAAGAAGCGTAGCTTTTTCATCAAGCAGATAGTGCTGGTTCGGGATCCGCTTTGTTGTTCCATGAACTTCATCGCACCATTCGTTTACAAACGCCTTACCACGCCGGTTCAATTCTTCCATTGTAGCAAATGTGTTCCCTTTGACAAACTGCTCCTCGATGTAATTGAATGGGGATTCTATTTTGCCTTTTTTACGGGGCCAGTAACAGGGACAAGCATTCAGTTCAGTCCCCAGATGCTTCGCCATCATCAGAGCCTGTGGATTATATTGGATCTCGTCCTCACTCTTCGGATTGTTTTCAATGACCAGTGCTTTTGGATTATCGATCAATAATTCCAATGTCACACCGCCCAGGTCATCGAACAGCTCCTGTATGGCCTCATAAATCGCAGGGGCATCTACTTTCAGGGAAAAACAGACCGCCTTTTTTCTGGATGCCGCAAGGATCATTGCGAAACAATACACTTTCCGTTCACGGCCACCGATTACCATGGAGTATTCTGACCAGTCGAACTGCGCCTGGTCTCCAGGTGGCGTCTCAATCCGGACGGTAGCTTTGGAACTGATGAGCCCCACATCTTCATCCACCTTCTGCAGGAACCGGTAAACAGGGCCAATACTGCCGGAATAGCCTTTTTTCTGTAACTCCCTGAAGATACGTGTACCGTTAAACCCATACGGTTCACATCTCCACTCAATGATGAGTTCTTTATACTCATCCAGACAGGATTTGTATATTGTCCGTCTGTATTTCGGCTCCTCCTTCAGTTTCAGCAGCTTCTTTACTGTGTTCCGGGAGATTCCCAGAATATTTGCTGTTTTACGTTTTGATTGGGTCTGCTTATAGACCCGTTGGACAGCTGCCCAATCTTGCAATCCGTACACCTTCTTTCGCCTCCTCTCTGTGACTCGATTGCACAGGGAGGATTGTACATTGTCTGATTGGGTGGGTCAATTTTAAATGTTAAATTTTCAAGGTACAGTGATCAGGACTGGGCTTACTTACTCGCGAGCCCGCCGCTAAGGTGGGTCAGCTTTCCTCGTAAAACCCTGGTCAGTTTTAATTATAAATCAATAATTGGCCCCTGAGCTTATTAACTGAGCTTATAAAGGGCCTTGCCCTAACAACAAAAAGAGCTGGCTTCTTTCGAAACCAGCTCCTTCTCTTCTCTTTATGAAATTTTTACACTTTGTTTATCAAGAGTTTCGTGCCCCTGAGCTTATAAACTTTGGTCGCTTCTACTTAGTTCGCGTTCATGCGACGGCGGGTTACAAGAACAACGCCAGCACCGATCACAAGGATTGCACCGATGATGTAGAAGATTGTGGTACCGATGCCACCAGTGGAAGGAAGGGTAGTACCCTTTTTATCTTCAACACTGTAAGAAACCGTCAAAATAGACGTATCAGAAAGCTTTTCAGTAGGAGCATTTAGCGTAAATTCTTTTTCTGCTGCTAAGTTATATCCTTTAGGAGCTGTAACCTCAACCAGCTTGTATGTTCCAGCTTCAAGGCCTTTAAACTCAACCTGCTGATATGTTGTACCTGCATTGGTTTTTTCTGCGCTAGTCCAATATGTCGTAGCATCTGCAAGTGCCTCTACCCAAGTCACAACATATGTTGTTTTAGCACTGTCATCCTCTCCTGTAGTAGTCTCTGTAACTTTATAGTACTTACCTTCACTATTTTTAATTGCAAACTGAGCACCTGGAAGTTTAGTTGATGTATTATCAGCGTCTACTTTATCAACATCAACAATGTGGTTATATACTTCAGTCTCATCATCGCCTACTTTTTTGTCATCATTGTAGCTAACTGTAGCTTTGTTTGTAGCTTTGGTAACTGCAGTCAGAGTTGCCTTGTAAGTAACAGTTACTTTTGTCGGGTTATTATATGTGGCAGGTGTAATAACAGCGCCATCACCCTCGCCCGTTTTTGTTCCCCACGGAATGGTGACAGTCAGTTTTCCATCAGTTCCAACACTCTTGGTAATTGTAGGCGCAGTCTGATTTCCATCAAGTGAAACACTTACTGTATCCTCCTGAATTGCAAAACCATTTGGAGCATCCTCTACAACATAATTCAGGATGACGGTCTGCTCTCCGTTATTAACCACATAGTTTGTAGCATTAAACTCTACTTTAAAGTCTACGACTGTTCCTGGTTCAAGATCCGCGACATCTACTTCCTTACCGTCAATAACTATTTTCTTTGCATTATCATCTACAGAAGGACCATCTGTAATCTTACTGTTGACAGTTGCTGTAGGATGAGCAGTATCAATAGTTACTGCAGACTTATCGCCGAGTGTAGAGGCAATAAAGTAGTAGCCTGCTGATCCAACATCAAGTGTTATAGCATCAGAACCGGCATTATTAGTAACTTCAACCGCTTTTTCACATTTGGCTTTAACCTGAGTTTCATGGTTTTTAAGCCAGTTAATAATCTGCTCATCAGTTACATCCGAATTAGCTCTCTCGACATATTTTGTTCCATCACCAACAATCTTAAATACTGAAGAAAACCCTTCAATTGTTGACACATCATGTACTGAGATAATGGAATAGTTTACTTTGTTGTTATCAGCAGCATCATACGTTACATCAAACACCTTATATGCCTCATATTTGGCACCTTTAATCGCACCATTCAATGTTATTGTGAAGGTGCTGGCTGCGAATACACTTGTGCTCATACCAAGTACCATTACCATAGCAATCAGCAGTGCGAAGATCTTTTTAATTTTTTTCATAATTTTACTTTCCTTTCTTTGCTTTTTAAGCTAGATTTTTCCGATTGAAGTTATTCTTTTTATCAACTATTGAATTGACAACACTCTCTTAATTATGTAGAAGAGACCTAACTTCATCGATTATTTAGCTGTTATCACATATCCTGTGAGCCACAGCTGGCTGCCACTTAACCCAGTGACCAGGTTACCTGCTTTTATGTGTCATCACCAAATAAATCTTATTTACTGGTGATGACAACACTTAAAGCTTTTGGATCTTAAGTAAATTTTCTATTGGTTTCGTTTCTCGGCGCTCAGTATTTTCGTCGAGTACAGAGGCATTTATCTTAACCTCCTTTCTCTTCTGCGCCTCGATACGAAACCATACATTAAAGCGGCTCCCATGATGAGAAGTAATCCGCATAATGTGAACATAATTGTACCGGGGCCACCGGTGTTCGGAAGAGCTTTGCCGGCTTTGTTTCCAATTAGTAATGTATCACTACTAGTACTATCTATTTGTGCCAATGAATTCTTATTTGTGTCAGAAAGTGTAATTACTCCCTTGCCATCAGATCCAATCGAAACAGTGAAGTAAGTATCTGCTATTTCAATAATGTATCCATCCGGAGCAACTCTTTCCTGAAGTCTGTATGTTCCAACAGGAAGGTCAGTTATCGTATATCCCGCATTAGCATCGGATACCACAAAATCATCTTTGCCATCAATCTGATATATCTCACCGCTTGGAACAGAACTTGAAACTTTATAAAGTCTGAATGTAGTACTTGCGATTCCTGTCTTAAAGTCACCCGTTGTCTTCTTAATAACAATAGATGTCAGGTTCTGCTTATTATCAAATTCATATTGATAATTCACATTTCCCGTTGTGGTTCCTGAAGCACTTGTAACAACTAACAAATCACTACCATTTTGGCTTGCTTTAGTCTGCCAATACTCATACCCAACGAGACTCGTTGTATTCTCCGAAATGCTATAAGCAGTTCCAATCGGAATATTGGTAAGCCTCAATGTTTCATTCGGCTTAAGTGTGAATGTATCACCAGCTCCGATTGTAAAAGAAACACCCAATTTTTCTCCATTTGTGCCAATTCTTTCAGCCCAAACAACGTACTTGCCGTTAGCATTCACATAGTCAGAACCAATATAGTTTTCTTTTGAACTGTCAAGGCTCTTCCCTGTAGGTAATGTCAATGTATCAAGTGTGAATGTGAATTCAGTATCCTTTACGCCATCGTTATCGCTGATATCTGTTGGATTTTCATTGGTGCTATCATTTGTATAAACCTTCTTGGTTATTTGAATTCCGCCGCGAAGGCTATTTGTTGCTGTCAATGTTGCCTCATAATTCGTGGTAACTTCATAATTAGGAAGCTGATTTATCAAATCAGTCTTATCATCCGTTGTTAAGCCATTCATCATTGGTCTTACTGGAGAGAAGGACAATTCGTAATGATAATCACTGGTTTCGTAGGAAGTTCCATTCTTTGTATATCCAATCTCCTCAACTGTATAAGTGTGACCAGTTTCAAGAATACCTGCGTCATCTCCAGCTGATGCCGTGCCACGTGTACCGGGCTCAACATAAATACCAGGAGCTACATATATTTCAGCTGTCCACTCAGATGCTGTTGCTTCTCCGGTCAAAGTAACTGTCTTATAGTTCTCGTCATCTTGCTTGACTTGCATTGTTATGCTGTCTGGACGGTTGCTATAATATGCACTATCCTCCCATTTCTTAGTTATCTTCAACTTAACAGCATGAAGGGCAATAGGGTCAGGATTCGTAAATGTACTTGTGCCGGACGTTTCTGTCTCTGTTGTATTTCCATTTTCATCTGTAACAGAATCCACCTTTGTATAACTGATGGTATTTCCGCTTTCAGTGTTAGTCCACAGAGAATAAGTACCATCACTGTTCTTAATAATCTGAGCTTTTTGGTTATCCGAAAGAGAATCATAAGTAGTCCCGTTATTTAAAGAAGCAAGCAGATCATAGGCTTCTTGACTAGGCCATACTGTAAAAGTCACAGAATATGTCACACCATTTTCAACGACCGTATTACCAAGATTCCAAGTAACTTGTTTCCCTGTCCCATCAGATACTTCAGAAAAACTTGCCTCCGGGGCATCTTCCCAAGTAACCCCATTACGTTCATATCTAAAACCAGATGTACTACCAGTCACAAGCGATGTCGCTGTAAGATCAGTAATATTATCCGTCATGGTGATACTCTTAAAAGTTGACGAATTTGTAATGCTCTTGATGATATTTGCAAATGCAGCATTAAGCGAGTTCTGGTCAGAAGCACTCTGGTAATGTGTGGAATCGGCACCAGATGCAGCAACCAGCTTCTGCATGTTGGTGACATTTCCAAATACACCTACGCCATAGAAGTTAGACCCTATGTTAGCCACTACTTTACTAGCAGCTTTATAGTTATATCCATTTGGATCAGTACTGCCATTACCATATACGCCGTATGTTTTTAAATAATAATCATCATACTGTCCGTTATCCCCAATATAAGTGTTTCTAAATGTTGGATTACCATCAGAAACGAATATTACATATTTTGTTGCTCCTTCTCTGCCAGAAATCGCATAGGCTTCCTGTAATGCTGCTTCCCAGTTTGTACCTCCTGTTGCTGTAATACCATTTACCTTATCAGCAAATGTTGAAAGGTTTGCTGTTCTTCCAATATCCTTTGAAGAATTATTCGAAAAGGTAATTAATGATAATGTAACGTTAGCAGTATTAACATCTGTATTGTTACCATTGTTGCTAAGGAGTTGTTCTGCAAGAGAAGTCACAGCTGATTTAGCTATAGGTAAACAGGTTTCCGTGGTATATCTCTGCCCTCTATATTCAGAATAAGATCCTCTGTTGTTCGAATAGTAAACAGTTCCTGTATAATTATCACTGTCTGATATCTTTGTATACTTTGGGTTCCACCAATACCCTTCTTGCTTATAGAGACTAAAATATGTATCACTAGAGCTACTATAACCCATACTTCCAGTATCGCTTTGGATATGGTCATTCATCGATCCAGACTTATCAAAGACAATGACGATATCGGCTTTACTGGAAGTAGTAGAAGAACTTGATCTTCCTGTAACGCTAAGAGTCAGATCATAAGTACCATCTCCATTATCTGTGAGTGTCTTAGAATGGGCTGGCCCATCCTCTTCACCTTCCGCTGCTGCAAGAACAATATTTGCTGTTTTCGCCATGACTTGCGGCGCATCATAAAAACCAACTACTGAAAAACTATCCTGCTTATAAACAACAGACCCGTCTTCATCTCTTTTTGCCGGTATCATCTCGGGTTCGTCTTCATGATCTTTGAAATGTATGATGTTTACATCACCCTCTATTTGATTGATTCCACCTGCTTCTATCTTTGTCTCTACTGTGGCCTTTGGCTCAATCTCATTTCCATCCTTATCAATGATGCTAATGTCAAAGAATCTTGCAAAACTAACCGAATGCTTTTCAGGATCATGATCAACTGCTGTCTCATCACCTTCAGCATAAACAATCTTACTCGTCTGCTCCTCGTACTGATTATACTCAGATGTCCCCTCTTTAATTTCCCTTACTTCTAGTGTCGAGCCGTTCGGGATTTCGGCTTCATCTGTATAGGTAACGGTAATCCTATAGTCGGCCCCCTCTGCGGTAAGCACACCATCGATACTCGTCTCCGTCCCCACAATCCCATACACCGAGAACCCATTCGCATCAAACGCCACTTCCTCAACCGTTCCATCAGCCCCATTCGTCTGAACATCCAGCACCTCAGTCTCTTCCCCAAAGTGCACCGACTTCACTTCGCTGCCTTCCGGAACTTCCACCGCATCCTTATAGCTAATCTTCACAGCCACAGCTGCCGCCGGCTCAATCTCTGTTCCATCCACAACAAACGAAATATCAAAGAATCGTGCAAATGCAAGTGATGAAGTATCGCCTCCCTGCACAGCCTCAACAGCCTGCTGGTAATAGCTTTCATATTCTTCCGTACCCTGTTCGATCTCCCGAACACTAAGTACTGCATTATCCGGAATCTGCGCTTCATCCGTATAGGTTACTTCAACTGTATAATCACTGCCTTCGGCTGTAAGAATCTTTGCAACTACCGGCTCTTCTTCTGCTTCTTCATCATCCGCTTCCGGTAAGCAGGTCTCATCATGCACATGCTCTTCCATACCGCAGATCAGATTACCTTCTTCATCCCAGCATCCCTCACCGTGGGTATGTTCTTCTTTTCCGCAGATATACTCCACTGCCGGCTCCATAGCTACCAGGTCAGAATCTTCCTCTTCTTCCGCAGCTTCTGTTTCTTCTGCAATATCAGCCTCTTCTTCCGAAACTTCTGCATCTTCTACAGTATCAACATCTTCCTGAGCATCCTCTTCAGCCGTTGCTTCTTCTCCAGCCACCTCTTCGCCCGTCTCTTCTGCAACTGCCTCATCCGCAGCCTCAGCATCACCCTCAGCTACTTCATCCTCAGCCTCTTCCTGCGGATAACACTCCTCCGTATGTACATGCTCTGCCTTATCACAGATCAGCACATCTTCATAACACTCATCCGTATGTGTATGACCTTCCACCGCCTCGGTAGTCACCGTCATGAAGCAGTTCTCATCATGCTGATGCTCCTGAATCTCCAGTCTTCCACAAACCAGATTTCCATTCTCGTCATAACACTCTGCCGTATGTGTATGAGGAATGATCTCATCCTTACCGCAGGTCAGCGTGTACTTCGTCTCATAACATTCTTCCGTATGTGTATGTCCGCCCTCGGAATCCCCTACATAAACATTATTATCTCCGGATCCAAAGACATCTGTTCCATCACTGAACGGATCATTGCTCTCCTCAATCGTCTGTACACTGGATTCATCCTGCCCGCAGGCAAGTACCGTCTTCGTCTCATAACAGCTTCCATCATGTCCATGCTGTTTCACTTCCGGAAGCGTACAAACCAGATTTCCATCCGCATCATAACAATTCTCATCATGTGTATGGATCGCATAATCCGCATATCCGCATATCAGCTGACCGTCCGCATTATAGCAGCTCTCACTATGTACATGTGTCGTAAACGCACAGCTCAGCACCCGCTGTGTCGTCTCCGCCTGACCGTCCTGCTCGGTCTTTCCGCAGATCAGACGATGCTCATAGCATTCATCCGTATGTGTATGCTCCTCCTGGCCGCAGATCGGGTCGCGCTCCATCGTTACCGCCGGCAGTATCAGCAGGTAACTGGTAAGCATTGCCACAATCACAGACAGGGAAACCATGGCTCTTTTCAGATGTTTCCTTCTTTGCTTCGTCCGCAGGATCTCTGCGGTCTGCTTCAGGAATGATCTTCCCATTGGAATACCCCCTTTTCTTAAAACTCAATCATTTAATCAACCCTAGATCTGCCAGAGGCCATACCCGGCATAGCAATTTTCCTACAATCTGTTCATCAGAGACACAACCAACGCTGGTACTTCGGCTGTCTACCGAAACACTTCGATGATCTCCCATTACAAACACTCTGCCTTCCGGAACCTGATAAGGAAGGGTAATGTTACATTCACCAAATGCATGTTCCTTCACATATGGCTCATCAATTTTTTCTCCATTGATGTATACATATCCATCTTTATCAATGTCCACCCATTCTCCGGATCTGGCGATCACTCGTTTCACCAGGATCTTATTATTATAGTAGAAGGCAATGGCATCTCCCACTTCATATCTGGAGTTCTTCAGGCAGACCACGATGTTGCCGTCCACCAGGCTGGGTGTCATGGAGGAGCCATGGATCCTCAGCACCGGGAAAACCAGCATCGCCAGGAGGATCGCCGCTGCAGCTACGATCATCAGTGTGTAGACCGTGCTGCGCAGCACGCTTCCATATCGTTTTTTATATTTGACCCGCTCAAGTTCTGCTTCCAGATCCTCAAGTGGAGGGATGGGACGTGTCCGTCTTTTCTTCATTGTCAATCTTCTTCCCTTCCGGCTTCTGCACGCTGTCGTGTGATCTGCTCGATATTCTCCACATACTGGTCCACTGCCGCCTGTGCGGCTTCAAATATTCCGCTGAGTTTCAGTGCGGCTTCGGCAATGGAACCGGCGTTTTCGATCTTAATAGCCCGGTCTTTCAGTGCCTCACGGGCTTCCTCAAGTTCTTTTTCCAGCTGGTCGATCCGTTTTTCTTCGGCGATCAGCATTTCCAGAAGTTCCGCGCGGCTCAGTTTCTTCAGGTTCTGTCGGCTGTCCTTACTCATGTTTCTTTCTTCCCTTCAGATAGATGATACATCCCGCAATAATCGCAAGAGCTGCCGCAATGATCACAGCATAAAGTGCGATCGGTGTGTCATCTCCTGTTCTGACCGGAGATGCGGAAGAACCGCTGTCCTGAACATTCGGGGTAGTATTGCCGCCGCTGTATCCCGGTGCTGCTGTCGGAGTCGGTGCCGCTGTCGGCATGATCGTCGGAGTCGGGGTAGGAGCTTTCTTCGTATTGGTGATCACGATCTCCCCTTTCAGGTTTCCGCTGTGCAGATCCACTCTTCCCTCACCGCTGACATTGTAGCCGAAGCTCTGTTTGTCCACGCGTTTGCCGTCTGCGTCTGTTTCGTATATATAATAGGTAATTTCTTCGTCACCGTTTTCTCCGCCGAGAGGAACTTCAATTGTCACGGATCCGTTCTGTTTCAGTTCTGTGACCTCATACAGATCTGTTCCTGCCTGATCCCGGAAGATCCCGGCGTAGAAAGTTTCACCTGATGTGATCTGGTTTGTACCGTCTGTCACCGTCTTGGTAATGGTGATATTTCCGTTATAGGAATAAGCTTTCGGAAGTTCATAATATAAGTTGTACAGTCCGACTGTCCCTGCCGGTGAACCCGCCTTGCCGTCCAGTGTTACTTCCTGACTGCTTCCGTCCTCCACCTGGCATACCCACTTATATTCATCCTGGCTCTGGATTTCATTCACGGTGTATGCATTGCCGTCACTGTCTGTTTCAAATATGTAATAGGTTCCTGCCGGAAGGTTTTCAAATACTGCTGTTCCGGCGCTGGTTCCTTTCAGTTCGATCTCTCTTAAGTAATCGGTTCCGTATGGAACTGTTCCCTGTTTGTCCTGGAAGATTCCTACATAGTAAACGGCGTCCTCCGGGATCAGGTCGATCACCTCCAGAAGTTCGGGATCAAGGTAACCGGTCCTCTTGGTGACTTCGATCCTGCCGTCATCTGTTTCTGTGGGAAGCTCTGCTTTCGGGTGGGCGGTCAGTTCTGTTTTCCACTCACCGTTTTCCAGATACGGGATCCCTGCAAGGAACGGGGATACGGTTCCATAGGTATCTGCCCCGCTGTCCTGGACTACCAGATACATTCCTGCCGGAAGGTTTGCCAGTGTCATGGTTCCTTCTGCATTGGTCTGTCCTGTGGAAGCGGTGAGCCTGCTGAAGTCTGCAGCATGTGCCAGCTTCAGTGCTGCTGCATCCCATTCGTCTGCGTAAACCAGTCCGTCCAGATCTACTCCTGTGCTCTGGAGTCCGTCGATGAGTTTCCACTCACTGTTGTCGTTCAGACCTCCTACATAGTATGCGGTAAATCCGACACTGTCTCTCGGTGTTCCCATTTCATCCAGCTGGACGATCAGGGTTCCGGTTTCGATCTGTGCCGCCATGACTTCCATCTGTCCGGTCCAGATCAGCCCCAGAGTCAGCAGTGCCAGAAAAACCCCTGTCATTGTCGATAATTTTTTTCGCCATTCCATTGACTCTTCATCCTTCCTTTCTCTATTCATCTATCTGATGCCGTTATGCCTTTTTTGCGATTTCTTCCTTGTTCTCTATATTTGTCTGGGTTGGCATTGACAGTGCGTCGTCGATCAGTCTCATCAACTCCAGTGCGCTTCGGAAGTATTCTTTTTTATTCTTTTCTGCCCATACTACATAACCCTGCCATGTATTATTTTCACAGTAGCAAATCTTGACTACGAATGTGCCATGTTTGCCACTGATGGCCTCCGATTTTTTCTGCACTGCCATATTCACCTCTCATCCGATTTTTGTAACTTCTTTTTCTTCTCTGTTGTTTTTGATGTATTCATTATACTAAAGGGGGCATTACAAAAAGCATTACACAAACCGGATTTTTGTAATTTTTTCAAAAAAATTTGAAATTTTTTCTATCTGCGTAATGCGGGCGGCGTCAGAGCGTGTTTGGAAATTGCTTTTTGGGGCAACGGTCCTGCCGGAAAAGGAGACCGGTGAAACATTAGGTTATTTATCATGGGTCAGACCAGATACATAAAGGAAAGATTGATGAATATTCCCGGGAGAAGTGTGTCATTTTTTGTCAAATGGTTTTTCTTGCGATTTCTCGATATGCGTGTTATCGTAATTACATCCGATATCTGAAATTTGAGGATTTCTATTGCATATATTTTTCTGATATGCATGTTTCTTATTTCTTTGTCCGGGATTCTCCGGAAGTGTTCCTGTTTTCTTTGGCTGGTTTTCTTTGGCTGATTTCTACGGATGTGTTTCTGTTTCCTGTTTTTTATCCTGTTTCCTGTTTTTTTATCCGGGTTTCTGTTTTTTATCCTGTTTATCTCTGGAGATGTTTCTTTTTATATAGAAGTGAATTTTTAATTGGAGGTATTATGCGGACAGATTTACGTGAATTTTTTCCTAACATAAGAAGCCGCGAGGCTGTTTTAAGTGAGATACATGAGAAGCCGTTTCTGCAGGAGACGTTTTCTTCCTGGCTCCCGGACGAGCAGGAACGGTTTCTGGATTACTGTACCGGAGTTCGGGGGATGAAGATTATCTTCATCATGGCAGGACTATTTTCGATTCCGGGCTGTCTTTTCCAATCCCATTTCAATTCTATATGATTCCTCTTGATATTTTCCGGAAAAGTTTCTACAATAATGGTATACAAAACCAGCTGGAGGCATGGCTTGCTTTTCTGTCCCTGGATCAGCCGGAGCATATCGCCCAGCTGATCTCACAGTATCCTGAATTCAGGCCGCTCTATCAGCATCTGTATGATATCTGCCGGAATAATGTAGAAAGGAGCTTCTTGTATAATTCAAATATAAGGAATTCCGAGAAAGAAGGTTGAGAAAAAAATACCTCAGAGTAAAATAAGATTACTGACTTTGCACGGTTAGTAAAAAAT
>NZ_JBQHXR010000038.1:0-13301 GCF_052063365.1 Blautia sp. HCP3S3_G3
ACAGCAAATTGAAAATGATAAAACGTACCATGTATGGCCGTTGTGGTAAGGAGCTATTAGCCGCAAAGCTTATATTGTCAAATGGATAATACGGGCAATTGCGGAAGAACCTCGCCACACCGGACTGGCGGCTCCGCCGCACCGTAATATCCAATTATTTTGAATACTATTCCTTTAAAACTTGCCATTTTTTGTAACAAATTCAAACTCGTAACAGTATCATTTTTTCACTTTCGGTATCTTTTAGTACTGCACAATACGTATATCTTGTATTCTCCATCATCAGACGATACTATATATTGTTTCCTGGCATTTGGCTGTTATAATGCTGCACAGACATCGGGAAAACACATTGCGAAACGGATATCCACCTTTTCCTTATCCTTCATGACAGAGTTTACTTCCCCGCCGATGTAACGGGCAGCCTTGTCAACTTTTAGTAATATTTCATCATTTAAAGCTAGTTTTCGCATAAAACTCCTTTCGTTTTTGTGCAATATATATAAAAAAACTTCCATTCTTCGTTTTCGGTTTTTTCGAAAAACAGCCTGTTTTTTTATGGCTTTCAATCAGATTTGAGAGTGTGAAATGTACTGTTTTTTTCCTGATTTTTGCCCCTGCGTAACAAATTCACTTTTTTCTACTGTGCAGCACTATGCATAATTATACACTGTTTTGTGCTCCTGTATAAAGATGCATAGCACTGAATAGCATTATTTGATAGCATAAAGCATGCATTTTTGATGCATATATTCAAAAAATATGTTCTGCTTATAACATGTTATATAAAAACCTGATATTGTCTGATACGAAATAGCAGAATATATTCTCAAACAGAACATCAACTCACCATATTGTAAGCTTTTGACGGAAGGAATTCAAGCAAATCTTTTTCTGGAATACGAATATCCAGTATAAGATACTTCTTCTTAATAATCAGATGAATATACAGAATCCGCAGAATGGTTACCGTTTTAATCTGAATTCCTGAACCGGGCTGCCAAACTCAGAGCATCACTTCCGGTATAGCTTCACCAATTTATGGTGATACATAATCATGATCGGCAAAGGAAGCACAACTCCGGCACACATGGGAATCACACTCCACAGGGTATCTCCGATTATCACTCCTATCCCATACGACACCAGGATAATGAGTCCATAAAGCACCCACATTCGTCCATGCTTTTGATTCCATGCTTTCACATCAGACAGTTCCTCTTCTCCGGGTGGTTTCTCGCCGGAATAGAAGGCGACTGGTTTTTTACTCCTCAACTGTGAAATTCCAATACCTGTCATGAAACTGGCTACCGCCAGATAGATCACCAGACCAATTATATTTTCCATTTTCCAAATGTCCTTTCTACCTGTAACCTGCTATAAAGTAAACTGCAATCACACATACAAAAGGTATGATTGTGGCAGGTATTCCCTTATAATTCTCCCTGGTATGAATCTTATAAATAATGATTTTATTGATCACATTTCCTGTAAACAACGCGACTCCCAGAGCCACCAGCATGGAGCTGCTTTTACTTAAACCGCTCAGCCAGAGTGCAAAATAGAAATAATCTCCAATACCACAGGTGGGATATAATGCTTCTTTTTCCCCTTTTCCATAGACGATCAGTTTGGACATAAATTTGATGTTCGACATGGCTTTGGCATTTGTCGTCTTTTTCCCGTATTTCGTAAAGCTTAAGCCATCCACAACCGAAATGGCTGCGCCTATTGCAACTACCCCATCAAGCTTTAAGTCTTTACCAATCAATATTCCCAGCAATACAACGGACAGAAATGAAAGAATACCATTGATAAATAACCATTCCCGTCTATACTTCGGGAAAAACAAATGAATCAGTATGTATATGATCCCGACGATTCCCAGGTATAAAAACTTCTCATTCAGCACAAATTGAAAAAGATAAATCAGTATGAATTCCACTATCAGGTAAACTCCAGACCAAATACAAGATTTTTTCATCATTTCCTGCATGGTATTTGCTTCTCGTTTTAACATAGACACACCCCTTTTTACGTTGGCATTTGAAAAGAAGAGTTATCTCAAAGTGAATTTTCATTTACCGTTTCCCTTGTATTATATCTTCCCAAAGGCATTACGAACCCTCGTAAGGGAAAAAATAAGGGAAGCAAAATCACATAACACATTATAACATAATAAAAATGGACTGTGTGAACTGATTGAAATGTTTTTAGATTTTACAGAAAAGAGGATTGATTAGATGAGCATCATATATGCAGAGTACAACATTTACCACAACAGCATTGATATATCCTGCAGCTGATCTTGACAGTTCAACCTATGATCCAGAACGTCAGCTGAATACACACATCATAGAACTGGCCAAGTGTGATTGGATCGATGAGCCGAATAATCTGCTGAGCTTTGCTCAGCTTGAAGCAGAATGGCGCTCCGTTCCGCCGGAACGGATGCGCAGTTCTTGGATAACTCTGGAAATGCCTGCCACCCTTAATAAACTCACACGCGAAAAGGATCATCGCATAGAAATAACAGTAGATGGGGAACTTTCAAAATAAAATGTATCGTTCCAATATCACTGTAATCTGTACCGATACAAATTTCGAATCATGATTCTAAACATCCGCTTCCCTTCCTTTTTTGTCCGGGATAACGGGCAAAAGAAGATATGGCCGATTACCAACTTCAGAATATACCGATGTTGTGCCGGAAAACTCCCTTGTATCATATTATATAATCCGACGAAACGACATTTGCAGGGTATAATATGCATATTTTATGCGTTTTGTCTTAATCTTAAAATAAATCAGGAATAAGATCCCATAGCAAAGAGCAGGTGTTTTTGCAAAAACACCTGCTCACCGTATGTTTTCTTTTAATCTATGAAGTCGCCTCCGCTCCCGCTGTCGCTGCCGCCGCCGGAATCAGAAAAGCCGCCGCCATCGCCGCTGTCAGACGAGGAGGAACCGGGCGCCCTGACTTCGGCAACCTCCCTGCCAATCGAATCCATTGCATCATAAAGGTCCGTGTCCTGCAGCATACGGTAAATTTCATCGTCAAAGGTATCCGTTCCTTTAGAAAAGGCTTCGGGATACTTTACGGCCAGCGCCCTGGCAAGTTTTTTGCCATGGCCCATCGCAACAGCGTATACCATGTACTCCCGCCATACGGAAAATTCCGGGAGTTCCTTATCCTCAAAGGTAGTAAAATCATCCAGAAACCGTCCGAAGGCCTGCCACAGGGCCAGGTCATCCTCGCCCTGCTGATCCAGAACATAGCAGGGTGCTTTATAGAGCTTCATCCAGAAGTGGAAAATGACTTGTGTGAGCATCGCCGCCACAAAGGTTATCAGACCGATCATGAGGGAGGCACCAAACACGACTCCATCATATAGTGTACTGAACATACAGATCAGCATTGCAATGATTCCTGCGACCGCGGAAACAATCAGACGACGCCTGTTCTCTCCGGAAGAATACCTTTCCACGTCCTTTGATTGGACCCTTTCCCTGAAATCTCTTTCCACCGCACTCTCGAAGTTGCTTCGGAATTTCAAAGCTGCCTCCTGATTTTCCCTGATATATTTTTTGAGATCCTTCATGGCGATTCGCCCGCTTCCATCGGCCGCATTCAACAGAAAATCCCATAGGATCTCCTGATAGCCCGGAATATGCTCCTGGTCCCGGGCCGGTTCTGCGGTCTCCTGCGGCGCAGGGAGAATGAACAGCTCCTCGCCCTGCTGCATATTCAGCAGAATCGTGGTATCTCCTGCAGTCGTCTGGAAATGGATCAGCTTTTTCAAATTCAACTCCAACAGCGCTGCAGAGAACTGCCTGGAGATGTTGGACTTGCCGTCGTAGAAATGCACCAGCCTGTCGACAGCAGGGGCGGACCGGTCATCCGGCAGTTCCCGGTAATATCGGGGTGACCGGGTGGGGCTGTTCCGGAACTTCTTCAGACTGTACCAGCGCCGAATGTTCACGACTATTTTATACGTCGGAACTATAATAATAATAGGTCCAAAGAACAGGACGAACAGGAAAATGAAAACTATTTCCCCGCCCATTTCCTCCAGGAAGTCCCAAACAGAGCAGTAAATCTCACTGCAAATCCGCTCGATGGAACCCAAAACGGGATGCTCCGCTTCCCATTCCTCCCGCTCGGCCCAATAGGCCTCCCGTTCAGCTCGCTCACGTGCTTCTTCCTCCCGCCTGGCATTTGCGCTGTCGGCCAGTTCTTTTTCCTCTGCCAGAATTCCGGGGAGCGCCTCGCCCTGCTGCTCCCATCCGCCGTAGAAGCAGTCCGCAGGCAGGGTGGAACGGATATCAACGATCGTCCCCACCGGGACGTTGTCTATCTGCAGGAACGCAAAACCCTCAGGCTCCTTTTCAAAGGTGCCATTGAGCGGTCCATGCGCCCAGATGCGGAAATCCTCATCCGGGACACCGTCGGGCACAATCAGGAGGGCGGTGAGCATCCCAATGTCGGAAATGCCGGTCTCTCCGGTCAGGTTCCAGAAAAACTCGCCCACATCGGAATAGAGCTTCACGGCATTTTCCACAAAATAGCTGATCTCGAAGACGCGGGTGCCGCTGCCTTGCTGCCGGAAATAGATGTAGACGGTATTTCCCCCCTCGCTATCCTCCACCGCAAAGGTGTTCTCGGGACGGTTTTCATTGTCTGGTTCGTCAAGCTGCGGTACATCCGTCCCGTCAATCGAGACCTGCCAGTCACTGAACACCCGGGGGCCAGTGAATAGATTATTCACCCCATAACGGGTAAACTCCTGATCACCGCTGAACACGACTTCCCTGGTTTCCGTAATAAATGCGCTTCCATCCCCCATCAATACAATACCAAAGTCCAGAGAATTCAGCACAGCACCGGAATCCTCCGCCCATGCGGTCTTCGAAAACAGGGGGATTATCATCATAACAAAGATAAGACATAGTATCCTGCGTAAAGAACGCTTCATAGCACGACCTCCTTTCATCGGGAATTTCTGTCAGAACTTAATGGTGATCTTAGCCTTTTCGGCTTCCTCCACCTTGAAGAATTCCTCTTTTTTGAAACGGAACATCTTTGCTATCAGGTTGGTGGGAACCGTTTCAAGCAGTCTGTTATAACGCAGAACCGTGTCATTGTAGAACTGACGGTAATTCGCCAGTTTTTCCTCCATCGCAAAAAGCTGCTGCTGCAGATGCAGGAAATTCTGATTTGCTTTCAGTTCGGGGTACGACTCCGCCACCGCCATGAGACGGCTCATAACGCCGGACAGCTCTGTGCCGGCTTTCATCTGCCCCTCTGTATCTGCAGCGGCAAGATAGCGGCTTCGGGCATCGGTAACTGACTGCAGCACCTCTTTTTCGTGGGCGGCATAGCCCTTTACCGTTTCCAGAAGATTGGGGATCAGCTCAAACCGCTGCCTGAGCACCACATCGATCTGGCTCCACTGGGTCTGAACCTTTAACCGCTCGGTTATCAACCGGTTGTAAGTGACGATGCCCCAGATCAGAAGCAAAATAACAATGGCGATCAGAATTATAATTATCATACTGTTTTCTCCTTTCATCTCCCCATCCGATAATAAGTATCTTCATCCAAGATGAGATTCCTCCGGCTGGTACAAAAACTGCTCACTCTGCGTGTCCCAGAACCACACCATCAGTAGCTCATTGCCGCCGTCATCGAACCTCATGGTCACGTCACTGTTGCCGTCGCCGTTCAGGTCAGCGAAGTCGATTCTCTGAAACATCTCCCATGCGTCGCCCTCAAGGGTAATTGGGTAGTCCACAAAGCCGAACATCGTCTGATCTATCGTATCGTAATAAAAGGTGGCATCTGCTTTGTGGACGCACACCAGCACATTGGTATCCTCTCCGTCGCGGGTGATGGTGCCGTCGCCGCGCCAAATGCCTGTGGTGCGCCAGTCGGTTCCGCCAACGTCGGGATCATCATCAGAGTCAACGTAAGATTCGCTGCTGCCGCCCCAGGTCATCAGGAGAACCGCTGCCAGCAGAAAAGAAAGTTTCTTTATCAAAATAGTCATCATTTTATCTCCTTTCTTTCAAACTCAGTTAACAAAGTAAACCTGATACCATACAAGAAACATGTAAACCGTCCAGATTTTTCTGCTATTATCCTGTTTTCCCTTCATATGCTTATCAAGCAATTCAAGGAGCTTATTCACATGAAAAAACCGGCTGGCGGTTTCACTGGTAAATGCTTCTTCAATCTCGCTCTTCCATGGTTCTTCTCTGATCCATACTCTGATAGGAACAGGAAAACCCAATTTTTTTCTATTCACTATCTGTGCAGGAAGCCTTTTAGCAGCTACTTTTCGAAATAAGTATTTTGTCTGATGATGATTTATTTTCGCTTTCTCCGGCAATTTTCTTGCCAGTTCAAAAACATCATAATCCAAATACGGAACTCTTACCTCCAATGAATTTGCCATACTCATCCTGTCTGCTTTCTGCAGAATATCTCCCGGAAGCCAGTTATTGATATCAATCTGCTGCATTTTACTCATCGTTCCCAGTTTTGAAATATCTTCATATTGTTTTTTCAGGAACTGCTCCGTTGATACAATATCTTTATTATTTCTCAGAAGTTTCTTTATCTCCCGGAAACTGAAAATATGTGCATTTCCTATGTAACGTTCCTCTACCGGTATTCCGGCACGAATCAGATAATCCCTTCCTTTCATATCCGGAAGATGTTCTGTCACATGGGCAATTTTGCGTCTGAGTTTTGCCGGAATCCAAGCCATCCACCTTAAATCTTCCGGCTCCCGATAAATGTTATAACCGCCAAAAAATTCATCCGCCCCTTCTCCCGATAATACTACCTTTACTTGTTTTGCTGCCTCTTTTGCCACAAAATACAGTGCAATTGCAGATGCATCTCCACTTGGTTCATCCAGATAATACATCACTTTTGGAACCGCATCCCAAAAATCTTCTTTTGTAATTACTCTGGAGTAATTCTCCAAAGGATATAGTTCTTTGAGTTCCTCTGCATGTCTGATTTCACTGTATCGGTTATTTTCTCCACCAAACCCTACTGTAAATGTCTTTCCTTTCTTCATTCCGGCTGCCAGATAATTGGAATCAATCCCACCGGAAAGAAACGCTCCAACTTCCACATCACTTACCAGATGCCGTTTTAAAGATTCCTCTAAAACACTCTCCAATTTCGTTTCTGTATTTTCATCCATATCCTGCGGGATTAAATCAGGTGTAAAATATCTTTGCGTTTCCAGTTTTCCGTTTTCATAGACAAGAAAACATCCCGGTTCCAGCTTGAATATCCCCTCAAAAAACGTCTCCCTTAATGCGGAATACTGAAAAGCCAAATACTGTTCCAATGCCTTTTCATTTACTTTTTTCCTGTATCCGGGAAAGCAAAGAATACTTTTTATCTCCGATGCAAATACAAAACATCCATCAATCTCCGTATAATAAAATGGTTTTATTCCAAAGAAATCCCTGGCGGCAAACAGCCTTTTCCTTCTGAAATCCCAAATTGCAAACGCAAACATTCCCCTCAGCTTTTTCAGAAGTCCTTCCCCATATTCTTCATATCCATGAAGTAATGTTTCTGAATCAGAATCTGTTGAAAATACATGCCCTTTCTGTTCCAGATTTTCTCTTAATTCACGATAATTATATATTTCGCCATTAAAAATCAGACACAATGTTCCGTTTTCATTGAACATCGGCTGATCTCCCGTTTTCAGATCTATAATAGAAAGCCTGCAAAAACCCAGAGAAACTTCCTCTCTCTGAAAAATCCCATTAGAATCCGGCCCTCTATGACGAATCGCATTCATCATTTCTGACAATATAGCCGAACGATTGTCATTTTGACCGATAAATCCACAAATACCACACATCTTCCTGATCCTATCCTTTGTATATAAGTAACCCGAAATCTGAGATTTCAATACACCTGCTCTGCCATGGACAGTATTTCATCGTGGCTCAGTTCCACATTGCCGAAGCGGACAAAAATACCGTTGGTCACGGCACTGTTCCACACCTGCGCATCTGCAAGTGCCCGAAAACGGATTTTGTCAAGATAGGGCTTCATATCCAGTAACAGACGGCTGCCGGATATAAAATCAACCTGTAAGACATATCCGTCCAATGCTTTGACCTCTAAAATATACCTTCGCTCCACTGTTTTCCCCCCTTAAAAGTAAAAAAACCATCGTACAAACATTGTACGGTGGTTTTTAAGAAACAAACATTAACCAAAGGTTATGTCTTTTGCAGGAACAGCTCGGCAAGCTGCTTTCTCTTGGTTCGGATGTCGCCCTCAATATGAAGTTTTGAATAAATACGATTCACATACTGCTTGACGCTGCCCTCGGAAAGAAACAGTCTTTCCGCGATCTCACGGTTAGAAAGCCGCTGTGCGATCAGATTTACGATCTCAAATTCCCGCTGTGTCAGCGCGGCGAACGCCAACGGGCGGGTACTTTCTGTTTTTCGCCTCTTTACCGCCTCCCCTGATTCAATGATCTGCTTAATTAAGTCACATTGAATTTTCTGCGGCAGCATCGACTTCAGATAGTCATAGTTTTCCACGAACGGCATCACAAAACCGTCCGGTGCTGCATCGGAAAGCGCCCTTGACAGCCATGCGCGCGCTTCCTCCGATTTTCCCAGCATCTCATAGGCAGCCGCGGTCTGAATGCGGATATGCAGCGCAACCAGCGCATAATGCATCCCTTCACACAGAGTCAGCAGCCCCTCGCTGCGTCCGATCACCTTGGTGTACGAACCCTGGGCGAGATACACCTGATTTTCAATCATCTCTATCATGGGTCTGCCCGGCGCGAGAATGTTAACGGAGTAAAGCCTGTGATTGCCGAAAACCTCCGGGATCTTTTCGGTCTCGCCAATCAGGGCGTGGTAGTAGGCACTGGTGGCAGTCCAGATATTGATCCATGCGGCGTTGTGATGACGCAGCAGCTCCGCATATCGCTCCTCAAATGTATATCTCTGTTCTACATCCGCACACAGGGAAAGCCTCCATGACAGAAAATCACAGCAAAGTGCCATATTTTCCTGTCCGTTGCCCTCAATCTGCGCATAAGCGCCTTCCAACCCAATGCGTGCGTCTGTGAATCGGCCCTGCATATATGCAGCCTCCGCCCTCATGATTTTCTCAGCGCCCTGCCCGTGGCCGTCGGTGATCTTGTAGTAGTGCGGCATAGACTCATCCATCTCGACAAGCTCACTCTCCAGCTCGCCCGGAGCTCGGTAGAACATCATCAGCACCGACGGAGAACCAAACGTCCAACCGCCGCTTTTGTGGATGCTGATGGCTTTGCGGGACATCTGCGCGCTGGCACTGCGGTGCAGACGGCTCATAGCGCTGATATCATTGTAGCAGAGGAAACTTAAAATCAGATCGCATTCGCCCAGAAGATTGCCTCGTTCAACGGATGACATTTCCGGTTGTTCCTCAATGGATGTCAGAAGAAGTGACTTCAGTTCCATCATCTTCGGGATCAGCCGCCAGTTGAACATACAGCGCATCAGCACCAGAATAGCCAGCGGATGTGCTTTCAGAACAGAAACAGGGCACTCGTCGATCATAGCCAGTACCGATTCCGGATGCAGAGACGAGAGCAATATACCGGTGTCCTTTTGTATCACATGCAGCAATGCGTCATAATTTTCACTCTGCCGGTAAGACGCCATTGCATGAAGATATTGCCGGTGATCTTCGTACCATGCGCCGAAATTTTCACGATAGATTATCTGCTTTTCTTTTTCCAATGTCAGAAACGTGCGCTCTGCACATACCTTCATCATGTGATGGAAGCGAAAAGTCACACCGTCCGGTAAACATTTTACAAATGCATTTTGTGCGGTCAATACAGCGATCAGATTTCCCGCATCGGCATCCCCGGTGACAAAACGCGCCATTTCTACGGTAAACTCGTCGGCAAGCCCCATGACTGCAAGAAAAATCCGTTGTTTTTCGGGAAGCGGGTCGATCATGGCGGCGGTGAACATGGTGTAAATGTCAGAATTGCGGTCAGGCAATACTCCGCGTTCCGAAAGTGTCCGCAGGTTCAGATAGATCGCGGAAAACCATCCCTCGCTGGAATAAAGCAGGCTTTCGATCTGTGCATCGGAAAGATCCATTCCACATCTGTGGGCATAAACGGCAAGCTCCGTGTGGTTTAGCCGCAGCTGCTCCATGCCGATCTGATAGACCCGGCTCCCAAGCCGGACAATTTCCCCGGCGGGCAGGAACCGATCCCGGCTGGCGATGATGAGATGTACATTGCCGGGCAGCCGGTTTGCAAGAGTACAGAAGAAACCGGAAATACGCTTATCTGTCAACAGGTGGAAATCATCAATAAAAATATAGCAGGAATTTTCTCCCGCCAGCTCGTGGCAGAGATCATCTGTCAGCATACTGCTGCCTGCTGCATCGCCGGGACAGGGATAGTCACGCAGGAAATCAAGTCCCGCATGCGCAAAAGCGTCCTGCACACTTTTCCAGAAGATTGTGAGATTATCGGCATATACGCTGATGCGGATAACTAATCGTTCCTCTGCTTTTTCGTGTTCTTCTAAATACCAGTTTATTGCCGTTGTTTTTCCGTATCCCATCGGGGCGACAATGGTGGTCATCGCGCAGCGGGAGATTGGCCGCAAACTCTCCTGCAGCCGTTCGGATATGTAAATGGTATTCAGGTTCCATTTTGATTTTGGCATGGTGCATACCTCCGCAAGAATAATCAACAATCTACATTATAGACGAATATCCGAATTGTTTCAAGCATTTCCCGGATGCAAAAATCGCTGCAATGCCAATATTTCCAGGCATTGCAGCGATTCTGTTGTTCCTTGGCTGTCAATTATGCAGGAGATTATCAATACTCGCAAAGTCTTCCGTCACCATCAATGTAATATTCATCTGTCGAGCCGACGTATATATTATCCTGGCCGTCAAAATACATTACGCTTCCCTCACCGTCATAATAGAAATATGTTTCACCCGGGTCACTTTCTTCCACAAAGTCATACGGGAAATTATCTCCCCTTCCATCTTCTTCATAATACTGATTTTCTTCCGAAACATAATCATCATTTTCATCTCCGGTAGGCTGTGCCTCATAAGCGACGGATTCTGATTCTCTGCAAAAAGCAGCATCTGCATAAAAGCTTCCATATCCATCAATTACAGGTGTAAGCATTAAATCCCCATTTCCGTCCAGGCTCACATCTGCCACATGACTTCCATCTGAAGAATACAGATTTAATGCAGTCGTTCCGGAAGTCTTAAACGTACCGCTGTCAAAAAGATACCCACCACTGCCGTCTTCATTTATAGCATTGTAAATTTCCCAGGTTCCATCGCCATTGAGACGAATACTTTCCGCATTCAGATCCCCATACTGGTACCAGGTATCAAAATAGGCAATAAACATTTCCAGGCTTTTTCCTTCGGCACTTGGATCATAATCCACTTCCCCAGTCGTTTCGTCAGTCTGGAGCTTTAAAACCTCTGTGAGAGTAAGGGAATTCACTGCGTTCTGGTACTCCTCTTCCATGTCCTCTGCAAAATCCGCATCCATTTTGAATGCGTACACATAAGTATTGGTGTCCGTCTGGAAAAAGATCATTTTCCACTGGCAGGTATCTTCATTTTCACCAGTCGTAAACGTAATATCATAAGCCGGATAGGTGAGCTTCTCAGAAAGACTTTGATTATTGCTTTCCTCATAATCCTTTATTTCACTTTCGCTTACCATTTCGGCGAACTCTTTCCTGAATTCTTCTCTGGTTTCGTCTGCATCCCAATCTATCAACGCACTGCAGTTCACGATTACCAAAATTCCTTCCTCTGTCATGTCCGAATAAAAATAACCGCCATTCCAGGAGGAATTATTGTACAACGGTTTTAAATCTGTGTACTGTTCATCAGTTGTCAGAACATAGGTGGGATTTTGTGATTCTTCCTCCTGCTCCTCCCCGATTGTTTCCTCATCTTCTTCCATCCTTGTAAAGGCAGTAACCTCATCATTTCCCATATGAATGCTGTTCTCAGAATCCTGATATATGCCGTCTAACCATATACCAATCCTGTTATACATGTCATAACGGCCATTTCCATCTCCATATTCATCCACATATACCAGATATCCCTGGAAATCTTCAGTTTCCTCTAAGTGATATACAAAGAGGCCGTCTTCTGTTATGGTAAGTGTTTCTTCTTCCTTGGAATCTGCATTTTCCCAGGAACCAGCTATTTTTGAAAAATCTGCTGTTTCCGTCTGGCTTTCTGTATCCTGAGCCAGTACTGGCTGAACAGTAGCTGCAGACATCAATGCCGCACTTAATGCAAAAGCCATGGTCACTGCTAATGCTTTTTTCTTCATATAACTTCTCCTTTTCAGTATAATATTTTACGATTTCAGACAAATCAACCGCGTTTATATTATATGATGAATCAGAAAAAGCAACTATTAACGAAAGGTTAATTTTTGTGCCATCTAGAGCAGCATCTGCGCTGTCCTGTGCCTGCCGCAGCCTTTCAATCTGCTCTGAGCAGTTTTCTGTATATTCGTTCATCCTGTTCTTTGAAAAAATTAAATATCACCTCTATTTTACTTCCGCTTTCCGCCTTGTATTCCTTCACTGCACGTACATCAATTTCCGCCGCTTTATCATTCGGAAACTTCCGGCTTTTCAAATTCTCCTCTTGCCATTCGTTCTGTTTCCATATAATATGAATGAAGAAAAATTTGTCTTTTTAAGGAGTGTCTGTTATGAATCTGATCCCGTTTCTCATTATCTGTCCCCTGACTTTTCTGGCCGGACTGGTGGATGCCATCGGCGGCGGAGGCGGCCTTATCTCCCTTCCGGCCTTTTTACTGGCCGGCCTTCCGCCCCACGCTGCCATCGCAACAAACAAGATTTCTTCCTCTGTAGGAACAACGGTTTCCACCGCTCGGTACTGCAAAAACGGCTTTTTTAACCGGGTTCTGGCACTTCCCGGCATTTTGCTGGCTCTGTGTGGCTCTTTTCTGGGTGCACGGCTTCTGCTTCACACCGATGATGCCATGCTAAAAAAAATGATGCTGATTATTCTTCCGGTGGTGGCAGTGATCGTCCTTCTGGACAAAAAAGAGCCGGAATATGATCACTTATTTCCGACTTCTGTTATGAAGTGACTTTTGTCAAGAGGTATATTTCAAAATAACAAACTTTTTCTTTCCTCAATTGACAATCCTCACATTTTTCTCTGACAGCATCAGGAAAGAGCC
>NZ_JBQHXR010000039.1:0-12891 GCF_052063365.1 Blautia sp. HCP3S3_G3
CTCTTTCGCGTACGGTTTTTCACGCCTCCCCCTTCACAGAGTTTCGCCCTGAACGGAAGTTTCGGTGAAAACCATAGCACAACCAAACGCAAAAAATCCCCACGGATTAATGCAGAACTAACGTCTAATTTATTAAAACCCGCTGTAATTAACTAAAGCCCACTTTAATTCCCAGAACCCCACTTTCGTTCAAAACCGCAATCCATCATCACAAAAAGAAAAAAGGAAAAGCGAACATTCTCACTTTCCCTTATCCACAAAAATATCCATTTTAAAGCACTTTATTCAGAAAATCAATGGTGCGCGGTTCTTTCGGGTTCAGGATCACTTCCTGCGGGGTTCCCTCTTCCACAATATAACCGCCATCCATAAACAGCACCCTGTCTGCAACCTCGCGTGCAAACCCGATCTCATGAGTAACAATCACCATTGTCATACCATCCGCAGCCAGATTCTTCATAACCTGCAAAACCTCTCCGACCATTTCCGGATCAAGCGCAGAAGTCGGCTCGTCAAACAGCATAATATCCGGATTCATACAGAGCGCCCGGGCAATCGCCACACGCTGCTTCTGACCACCGGAAAGCTGAGAGGGATAAGCATCAATCTTATCTTCCAGGCCAACCTTCCGAAGCATCTGAATCGCCTGCCCCCGTGCCTCCGCTTTTGACGCTTTTTTCAGATCCACAGGTGCCAGCATCAGATTGTGGAGCACATCCAGATTATTGAACAGGTTAAAATGCTGAAACACCATTCCAACCCTTTCGCGAACCTTATTGATATTGATTTTTTTCTCAGAAAGATTGACGCCATCCACTACCACATCACCGGCGGTAATCTCCTCCAGCTTGTTCATGCAGCGAAGGAATGTGGATTTACCGCTGCCGGAAGGTCCAATGATAACGACAACCTCACCTTCATAAATATCCGTAGAAATATCATTCAGCACCTCCAGTGACCCGAAATGTTTTTTCAGATGGGACACATGGATTTTGACATTATTCTTATTAACGGCCACGGTTCAGCCTCCTCTCCAGAATCTTTGCCAGCTTGGACAGCAGAGTAATGATCACAAGATACATCACGGCAACAATAGCCCATGTCTGGAAGGACTTGAACGTAATTGCCACAACATTCTTGGCGCTGTTTACCAGTTCCGGGAATCCGATAACTGACAGGATGGAAGTATCTTTTAAGGTAATGATAAACTGATTGATGATACTTGGAATCATTGTGCGGATTGCCTGCGGAAGAACAACTCTTACCATCGCACGCCAATAGGGAAGTCCGAGACTTCTTGCAGCCTCCATCTGACCTTTGTCTACAGACTGAATACCTGCACGGATAATCTCTGCCATATACGCACCGCAATTCAGGGCCAGACAGACAGTACCCGCCTGCAGAGCAGATAAGGTAAACGGAATCCCCAACATATTATTCAGACAGTAAGGGAAACCGAAATAAACAAAATATGCAAGTACGATCATGGGGACGCCGCGGATCACATCTACAAAGATGCTTGCAATAATATTGCACACTCTGCTCTTCAAAACACTCAGAAGCCCGAAGAACATACCCAGAATACATGCAAAAAACAGACCGCACAATGCCAGCAGAAGTGTCTGTCCCATGGCACGCATCAGCAGTCCGCCATAATTGGTCACAATTTGAATCATGGGAAAACTCCTTTCAAAAAGGGGCGCTGAATTGGTATCAGCGCCCCATGTACTCAAACATCATAACTGTTCTTCAGACAGTTACAAGACCACATTATTCCGCTTCTTCCTCGGTCTCTGCTGCTTCTTCCGTTTCTGCCGCATCTTCGGTTTCTTCAGTTGCTTCTGTTTCTTCAGCTTCTTCGCTGTCTACAGCATCTTCTCCAAGATATTTAGCGATAATCTCGTCATATGTTCCGTTTTCTTTAATATCTTTCAGACCTGCATTGAACATATCCAGTAATTCCTGGCTGTCTTCGCTGAAAACTGCAAATCCGTAAGGAGATCCTTCGTTTTCAGTTCCTTCTACAATTTTCAGATCAAGTCCGCCATCTTTGATAGAGGAAGCCATAATCGGGGTATCCTCGAAGCATGCTACAACCTGTCCGCCAAGTACTGCCTGGTACATTGTCGGTGAATCTTCGAAGTAAGTAATCTCAAATTTGTATTCGTCCTTCAGGCTCTCAGCATAGGAAGCACCCTGTGTACCTGTCTTAACACCAACAGTCTTGCCGTCCAGATCTTCAAATCCTGCAATGTCAGAATCAGCTTTTACGGTCATGCTCTGAGTTGCATTGTAATATCCCTCAGAGAACATCCAGCCGCTTTCTTTTCTTTCATCAGTAATGGAAGCGCCAGCGATCATACCGTCTGCCTGTCCTGCCTGGCATGCTGCGATGGATGCGTCCCAGCCAAGACTCTTCAGTTCATACTCAAATCCCTGATCTTCTGCGATTGCTGCAAGAATGTCTACATCGATACCTACGAAATCGCCATTTTCGTCTGTGTACTCAAATGGTTTGAAAACCGTATCTGTAGCAATTGTCCATTTTTTGTCTGCAGCTGCAACAGGCATTGCTGCACCACATACCATAGCACCGGTTAATAAAACTGCAATCAGCTTTTTCTTCATAATTCCTCTACTCCTTTTCGTTTTTTTAAAACAAAAAGGGCGCAAATATTTTACAATATCGACGCCCTCGTCCTTTTCCACTGATTTTAGCACAAATTCCCCACTCTTGTCAAGCAAATCATTACTAAAATAGCTTGTTACACTGGTAAAGCATTACAATATTTCCATATCTTGCTATTATTGACAAATCATTTTTGTAATTTTCTGACATTATCTGATTTTTCTAATCTGCCACGATCAAATTCTATTTCCCGTTTTCCAGAGTGTGTTTGAAAATTGCGTTCTGACAGATGTGTACCCCTGTCAGGATTCTGCTTTACCTGAGGAATGATGATATCGCTGTTTCCGATAGCAGAACATCCATAAACCAATCCCGGCAATACAGGTAAAAATCCCGATAAACTGAGATGTTGACATCATACCCACCTGTCCTCTTTCCAGATCTCCCCGGAAAAATTCCAGGATAAAACGCCCAATACTGTAAAAAATCAGGTAACAGGCCGCTACCTGTCCATTTGCTTTTTTATGTCTGGCAATCACAAGCAAAATCCCAAAATGGACAAAATCCAGAAGGCTGGAATAAATCTGAGTTGGAATCAGTGCTACATGATTCGGTGCAAAGCTGGAATCCTGAAATGTAATCGACCACGCCCCGGAAGTCTCCCTTCCATAACAGCAGCCTGCCAACAGACAGCCAATCCGGCCAAATCCCTGCGCAAGCGCAATGGACGGCATCACTAGATCAAAATATTTGAGAAACTCCAGTTTCTTTCTCCTGCAGAAAATCCATCCGGTCAAAATGCCTCCGATAATTCCTCCATATACCACAAAACCGTCTCCCATAGTGCGCAGAAGAAATCCGGGATCATTCCATATCGACTTCCACTCTGTCATCCAAAACAGAAGTTTTGCACTGACAAATCCGCCCAGCACACACCAGATCACAAGATAAAAAATCTGTTCATCCTGCAGTTTATATTTTTTCGCCCGGTATTCCGCAGTAAAATAAGCGGCAAGAACACCGATGGCAATCATAAATCCATACCCGTAAACCGTAAATGAACCAATGGAAAATAATTCTTCTCTCATGAACCGTTATTCCTTCCCGGCAAACAATTCCAGAAGAACCCTGTTTGCCCTGTCATTTACATCGCAGCCTTCCATCTGATCAGGATCACACTCCCCACAGATATCAATTCCCACTGCCTGCTGCCCACAGGAAGCCATTCTGCCCAGAATCATTTCCAGATATTCTGTCAGTTCCTCCAAAGTCACTTCTCCCTGACTCCATGTCGTGCATGCATCCTCCGGACAAAGAACATCCTTATCAATCGAAAGATAAAGCGGAAGATCCACAGGAAATTCCCGAAAATCAGCTTTCCAGGATGTTTTCTTCTCTTTACTCAGAAATCTTACCTTTTTTTTCCACTCATCCGGCACCTGTTGATATGCTTCTTCATCCGGTCCGCATAGAATCACTTCCTGCAGAAGAGGCAGTTCTTCCAGACTTGCAGCAATCCATCCACCACAGGACAGTATACCTCCAAAAGCCGGCGGCTGCATATCTGTATGATTGTCAAATACCAGAAGCCGGAAAGGCTCCGTCATTTTTTCCAGCCAGATACGGCTCATATAATGATAATTCCCGGAATCCATGAAATGAATTCCATTTATGGGAAATTCCAGGATTTTTTCTCGAATCTGATTCATTGCCTCCTCATCACAATAGCAATTACTGCCGGGAAGCCCCTTCACATTGATCCATTTTACAGATTCATTCTCATAAAAATTTTCTTCCCGATAAATACCCGAAAAATCCATAAGAACTATATCTTTTAACTTCATTTCCACCTCTTAATTACTTCCGTCATCGTTTCCACAAAGTTCTTTTCCTGTTCGTGTACAACACAATTATCCGTAATCCACACTCTCGCCCGGTTCATGCGCTATTTTTTCAAAAATCTCCACTTCTGCCCGGAAGAAGAGTTCTCGTCCTGCTCTTCACATTCTTCATCTGATATCTTCTCCTGAACAACATCTGTATTCTCTCCGGAATTCTCCATATTTTTCTGAACAGATTTCGTACTCTCTTCAGCTGTATCTGTACTTTTTCGACCAAAATCCATACTGGCTCCTGCCGTATCCGTACTTTTCTGAACAGATTCTGCAGCCTCTCCTGCCATATTCGCTCCCTTCTGAATGGATTCTGCAGTCTCTCCGACCACATCTATGCTCTCCTGACCAACTTCTGCACCTGCCACCGCAGTTTTCATGTTTCTCTGAACAGATTGTGTACCTTGCCCGGCATTTTTCGCACTTCCCTCAACAACTTCTGTACCTGTCCCCGAGGTTTTTACACTTTCCTTGACAGATCTGGTACTTTCCTGATCTGCCTGTGCTTCGTTCGCAGATTCCGCATCATCGTTCACCGTCTTTTTCAGTTCTTTCATGCCAAAATGAACCATAATCATAAAAATAACATCCACAGCACCATTACACAGCAGAACCCATCCTGCAAACATAACCGTGTATCTTACAGTCTGGAACGGGTTCACGATCATGGCAATACCAAGCCCGACAAAAACCAGGCTGCCAAGCATCAGGATTTTCCAGCTTCCGCGCCCCCTCTTTTTGAGACGAAAGGCACTCTTTAATGTCCAGATACTGTCCACCAGGACATATGCTCCAAGAAGAACCGGCAAAAGCTTGATCACAACCTGTGGATTTGTAAACAGAAAAGCTCCAAGTACCACCAGAATTCCGCCGGAAAACAAATCCAGAACCGTCGCATTCATTCGTTCCATTGCATAGATCACCACATGATAAAGCCCTGCAACAATGATTGTAATTCCAAAAAACAGTTTGCATACAATATTTACGGTTTCCACCGGCATACAGATCAGGCAAAGTCCCAGTGCAATATAGATCATGGATGCAACAAGCTGCCCTCTTAATATCCTTCCGATTCGTCCGCTCATAATCCTTCTCCTCCTCTGCCAATATTTTTGTTTTCCGTAAGTATAACCCTTTTTTCTTTTCTCGTCCATATGAAATCGTGTCTTTCCGTATCGGATTAGAGAACTGCCGTTACTATCCATTTGAAATAATCTGCAAGGCATTCTCACGCATTTCCTGTTTCCTGATTCATTTCATTTTTCAGCTTTACCTAAAACTACAATAGTCATTTTCCAAAAACATTTCATTGAGAATGGAATCAACTTCATTTTCAGCTTTATATAAAACGACAGGGAAGCACTCCTGATACGCGAAGTTCTTCACTGTCATTTTTACAAAAATACTATTTCAACAGCATTTTCACACTTTATATCACAGATTTTTCAAAAATCACTTATTCCGTTGGCACAATCTTCAACACAGCCGTATTGGCATAGGTCATCGGCTGATTATGTACAAAGAACACAGTTCCCGTAACCGGTGCAACGATTTTTTCTCTCACCGAACCATCATAGGGATCAAGAATATACGCCAGTTCCTGTCCTTTCAAAACTCTCTGACTCACTTTAATTCCGCTTTGGAAAATACCCGCACAGTAAGGACGCACCGCGACCAGAGAGCTGTCATCCACCACCTGAGAACGATATCCCTGATATCCTTTTCCCGTAACAATACCTTCTTCAATCATGAAATTCAGCACAGCTTCCACCATACGTTCCGCACTTTCTTCATCGATCCGTTCCGTTGTGGTGGAATAAAGGCTGAACGCCCTGGTATCCCAGATCTGCCAGTTATAATTCAACGTTGTGGTATCATACGGTCTCGGTGATCTTGTGATAATATACGGAAGCCCGAATTTCTCAGCCTTACCAATATAATCCATTCCGGTTTTCATAATCCTCACATGAGGGGTAAAATCTCCCGGCATGTAAAACGATGCAAATTGAATTCCGTACTCATAATCCTTAATGGCATCAAAAAGCCCTGCCGCAATTCTCTGCGTGGTTTCGCCCAGCGCATATCCCGGAAACATACGGTTGATATCCGTGTTATCCGTTGGCCAGAAGCGTTTTTCTATATTCATGGAATAGGGGTTCGCAGACGGAATCACCATAATCTCATGCCCGTCCGCAATTCTTCCCCTGCTTTCCAGATCTTTCAGTTTCTTCACCAGCTGTGAACAGATATAAATCTGCTGGTATTCATTTCCCCTGGTATTTCCCATAATACACAGGGATTTTTCTCCTTTTCCGAAAGTCAGACCTGTGACACGGAAATTATCCCGATACAGGGATTCTATTTCAAACAACACTTTTCTGTCCATATCATTCCGCCTTCCTTTCTCCTGTTTTGAGAATTCTGGCCATCAGAGAGCCTTCATCTACCACCGGATACTCCCTGATCGTAAAAAGAAGACCATCTTCCGGAGAAACCACATCCTCCAGAACAGTTCCTGTTAACGGATCCACAACTTTCCCCACGGAATCTCCTTTTTTCAGATAGGTATTGTATTCTGCTTCTTTTACAAAGATACCTGATCTGGAAGCATTCAGAAACATCACCTCTTCCGGATTACTGGAAACGATGGATTCCCTTACCTCCCCGGTTTCGCCGCTCCAGATATCCAGATCTTTCATTAAGTGAAAAATTCCTTCCACCAGCTGATCTCCTATGCTTCTGGTGATTCTCATTCCAACCCCCATCTCCACTACAAGAGTCGGTACCCCGCGGCTGTTCAGACTATATGCCAGTGTAGATTCCAGCACCGTGTTTGCTCCGTGCACCCACACAAAATCCACATTCGCTTTTTTCGCCAGTGGTACCAGTTCTTTTTCGTGAAGTTCATTGATACGAATCTGCGGTAGTTCTGTAAGATAAATATTACTTGCATGAATATCCAGACACAGATCAGATCCCATTAATTCCTTGATAATCTCTGCAGCCAGATATTCTGTCATTGCCCCGTCTCTGGTTCCGGGAAAAATACGGTTCATATCCAGATCAAATCCTGGGATTCCTCTGGTAATAGAATCGATTCCCAGCGGATTCATTGCCGGATAAATATCCACTGTTCCGGTCAGATATTCCGGATGCTCCCTGAGTTTTCTTGCCACTTGATAGCAGACATACTGTCCCTCCAGCTCATCACCATGAATTCCCGTAACAATACTGATTCTCCTGCCGCTGTTTTTCCCGGAAGGAGCAAAATGTCCTTTTTTTATTTCCAGTCTCTCATCTACCGGTAATCCGGCAGATGCTATTGTTTCAACCATCTTCCTCATCCTCTCTCCTGAACAAGCACCTCTATTTCCTGGGTCTGTTGTGTCAGGCCAACCATGATTCCCTGATTCAGAATACAATCGTTATAATCTCTGCCTGTAGAGATTTTTATATGATCTTCGTTCACAATCAGCATATTGGTAGGATCCAGTGCATACCATCGCTCATTGTCATAGATTTCTACCCATGCATGACTCGCCCCTTCTCCAATCAGCATTCCCACTACATATCTGGCCGGAATTTTTGCCATACGACACAAGGAAATCAGGATATGCGAATAATCCTGACAGACTCCCCGACCAAGCTCCATGGCTTCTTCCGCAGTCGTCGAAATATTCGTCACACCCTGTTCATAACGAAAGTTCTGATACAATGCATCCATCATCTGCATGCTTTTTTCCAAATTTGAAGTTCCCTCTGAAAAATAAAACTGACGATAAAAATCCATCAATGTATTTCCGGGACGCGTATAATCCGTCTGATACCGGTAGCGTCCCATCAGATAATCCATTCCCGCATATTCGGAATCCGCAAGACCGGTCTGTGCAATTCCTTTCACAGACACTTCAAACAGATCATGCGGTGAATGGCAGTAACCATAAATACAATAATTTCCAAAAGAATCCAGATCATAACTCAAAGACTCTTTCGGGAGGACCGAGGTTTCCAACTGCCTGATTTTCTGGCGTTCATTGTCCCTGGGCACGCACCTTACCGTAAAGCGGTGATTTGTCACAGGACCGGAAAACCGAATCCTCAGCATGTAATAAAAGGATAATTCCTTCAATGTCATGACCTCCCAAAAGGTATTTATTTAAGATATGATTCCCGTCCGGCATATTAAACCATAAGGTTCTCAATCTCCATTACAATCTGATAATAATTCAGTTCATCCTCTTCTGTCAACTTCTTTAGCTGCGATAATCTGGATCTGTCATACTTCACACTGCAGCGATCAATTCTTCCGGCAAGTCTCTGTACTTCCCGTACCATGTCTTTTTTCGGTTGCTTCAGTCTTGCATAAAGATCGATTCGCTCTACACGCTTGCCCACTTTAATGATATTCCGTACATTTTCACTGTCAATAAGATCATCTGTGATTCCCCAGAATGCAAGAATGTTATCCTGCACCTTCTGAAGTTCCAAAAGCGGTGCAGCACTCTGTTCTGCTTTATTCATTTCATAGATTGCAAGCTGTATATAAGATAATGTTTCACTTCCAATTGATTCCCGGAGCACGATCGCATTATCATAAGCCCGGTTCAAATTACTGAAAATAGAGTTTTCATTGTCCTTTGCAAATGCATACCGTTCCTGAAAATCTTCATCAGAAACATAGATATTGGGAATGTCCAGATCTTTGCAGAATTCCCCATAGCTGCCCGGCTGTCCGTCCAGCATTTCATCCACCTTATTGGAAAACAGGCGAATCGTTGTGTAAACCCTTTCTGTATATCGTCCCAGCCAGAATAGCCGGTCTGTCTGTTCTATCGAGATAACACCCATGTGTCTTTAAAACCTCCTCCCTGAGATGAGTTAACAATAAAGGAATCCGGATTTCTGGAGAAACGGGTCAGTCCGCTTTTCCATACAACGGTATCCTCTCCGGAAAGTACAAATGCACGAAGGTCTGCCTTCCTCGGTACGATCTCGTCACCTTCCATAATATCAATATCCAGAAAATCAATGACCTCCTGCGCAATAAAACGACGCGGCTCTCTCTTCAGCAGTTCAATAAAATCTGCCTTCTGCTGTTTTGTCATGGTATTGCCAAATACAACACCATATCCGCCTGCTTCTGCCACATCTTTCAGCACCAGATTATCAAAGTTTTCAAGAACATATTTCATATCTTCTTCATAAAACGGCAGATACGTCGGAGCATTTTTGAGAATCGGCTCTTCATTCAGATAATATTTAATCATCTTTGGAACAAAATAATAAATGCCTTTATCATCTGCCACTCCGTTTCCCGGAGCATTCATCAACGCTACATTTCCTTTGCGGTAAACATCAAAAATATGAGGAATTCCGATTACAGATTCAGGCAGGAAATTCATTGGATCCAGATATTCATCAGAAATTCTGCGATAAACAGCACCGACTTTTTCTTTTCTTCCATCATAATTGACAAAATAGAGATGATCATTTTCTACAATCAGTTCCTGACCATTCACAAGCTGTACCCCTGTTTTTTCAGCCAGATAAGAATGCTCAAAATATGCCGCATTATATCGACCCGGAGTCAGAAGAACGATCAGACCTCCCACATTGACATCATCCATGGTTTTTCGAAGAAGATTCGCATAATCACGGTTGTCCGCGATACTGTAATCCTGAAATGTCTTAGGGCTGCTCCTTCTGCAGAAGTTTCTTGCAATCATAGGATAGGATGCCCCTGACGGAACACGAAGATTGTCCTCCAATATGTACCAGTCCCTGTCCTTGCTCTGAACAAGGTCAATTCCGGATATGTGTGAATATACCCCCTTGGAAGGCATAATCCCCTCGCATTGTGCAAGATAGCCGCTGGAAGCATAAATAAATTCTTCCGGAACCACCTTATCACGAATGATTTTCTTCTCATGGTAGATGTCTTTCAAAAACAGATTCAGAGCTTTCACTCTCTGCTTCAAACCACGCTCTAAATAATCAAATTCACTTTTTTCAATAATGCGTGGGATTGCATCAAAGGGAAACAACTGTTCTTTAAATGTGTTATTCTTATAAATTCCAAATTTCACACCATATCTCGCAAGCTGTTCATTTACTGTATCCGTATGATCCAATAAATCCATATCGTACATTACCGTTCTCCTCCTCTCCATTTGTTCATTTTCCGCTTCCTGTACAGTTTTTATCAAATTCTTCTGTGCATTCTATTCAGAAAATACTTTTTTGTATCATAAGAAAGTATTCCTGATTTTTGATACAAAAAAAGACGTCTTGCAATTATATGCAAAACGCCTTTGTTCTATGAAGTTATCATACTCTGAAAATCAAAAACCGTCAAGAGTTATTTTCTTTTTCCCGACAATCCTGACATATTCCATATAATACAGAATTACGGCACTGAAGAGCAAAATTATGATCTTCCAGTATATGATGAGAAATCTCCTGCATAAAATGACAGTCCAAATGAATGATTCTGCCGCACTTTACGCATTTCAGATGAAGATGTTCCTCACAATGCCGTCCGGGTTCCACATACTGATACGCAGACTGACTTCCCTTCTCGGCTACATATTTCATAATGGTTCCTTCCCGCGCCAGTTTGTCAAGATAACGATATATCGTAGTCATATTTACCGCACAATTCTGTTTTTCCAGGTATTCCGCCACATCTGAAGCTGTCACAGTTCTGTCATTGCACTCTTTCAAAAATTGAAAAATTCTCCTGCGGCTCTGTGTCGCATATTGCATATCCGCCATTATTATTCTCCCGTAATCCCGTATCTACTGTAATTTCATATTCTTTGTAATTCTAAAAAGTAAGTCCCATAATTTCAATCAGGATTCCCCATAAAACACCTGCACTGTAAAGCAGTGCAATAATCCCGGCTGTCTGTTTCCTGTCACGATTCAGACGCAGCAATACCAGAAGACCGACTCCGGCGTTTACCAGAAGACCTGCCATCATAGCTCCAGCGCTGATAATCTGATTCAGATAAAGCTGCGTGATCACCACTGACGAAGCACAGTTTGGAATAAGTCCAACAAGCGCTGCAATGATTTCTCCTACAACCGGAATACCTGAAAAAATACCTGCAAGTGTATCCTCTCCAATCAATCCGATCACAGTATTCAATATCAACGATATCAAAAGTATATATACAAAAATCTTAACTGTATGCATCAGTGCAGATTTCATGATTCCCCGTTCACAATGGCAATGCTCCTTCTCGCATAACGTGTGAACATCTACATCCAGCTTCTGTTTTTTCATAATATTTGTGTAGAAGAAATCGATAAAAAAGCCTGTCAGTATTCCGATTCCAGCTTTCATAACAAGTATTTTGGCCATTGTGTTCAACGGCACAGCACTGGATATCATGATTGGCAGCATCTCATCTGATGTAGACAGATAAACGGCCAACAGCGTTCCTATTGTAATCACTCTTCCGGCAAACAAACTCGAAGCAGCCGCAGAAAATCCACACTGCGGAATAACTCCCAAAAGTCCGCCCAACAATGGTCCAAATTTCCCTGCTGTCCGAATCCTGTCACTGGCAGCTCCACCCGCTCTATGTTCCAGAATTTCCATAAGAAGATACGTCAAAAATAAAAAGGGAATCAATTTCACACTATCGATCAAAGAATCCAATAATATATCCAGCATATTTCCTCCATTTGCTGTAAATTTGCATTTTACCTGCATTTGCAACTTAGTTGCATTTTTGTATTATATACGTTTTTCACAAAATGTCAAGGCGATTTTACAACAAAAATACTAAAAACAGATATAACAGAAAAAATGTCTGGAAATCTTTTGGTATTACAGGAAAATGCAAATTTCCCGCAAAGTGGAGCGTGCATATGACGGGAATGAATTTCCAAATACACTCTAAATTTCAAGAAAATAAAAAAGAGCCTTGAAATACAAGACTCTTAAAGAGGTGCCACCCGGATTTGAACCGGGGATAGAGGTGTTGCAGACCTTTGCCTTACCACTTGGCTATGGCACCATATTTACTATATTATATGCTCTCTCTTGGAGAGAAATGACTCCAAGGGGATTTGAACCCCTGTTACCGCCGTGAAAGGGCGGTGTCTTAACCGCTTGACCATGGAGCCAGGTATGAGATTTTTTTATATCGGCCTCATGTTCCGAAAACTCCCCCTGTTGGACTCGAACCAACGACACTGCGGTTAACAGCCGCATGCTCTACCGACTGAGCTAAGGAGGAATATGAAGATTTGCACCTTCAAAACTACATACATGCCTGACATTTCCCTGAAAATCTCTTAACCTTGCTTTTGGACAAGCCCTCGACCGATTAGTAGCAGTCAGCTCCATACGTTACCGTA
>NZ_JBQHXR010000040.1:0-11838 GCF_052063365.1 Blautia sp. HCP3S3_G3
CATCATCCAGTCTGTAAATAGCGTTTAAATATGCTGACCGGATATACTTCGCAACATTGCTCTCACACCAACTGAGTGCAGTATCACGGGAATAACTCTCTGATTTGGAAGTTATCATGAAACTATAGAAAGAATCATAGCAGTCTTGATTAAGGCTTATTGCCCGTGCTCCGTATCTGTACCTTTTGAGTGTTGAAATAACTATAGCAGCATTGTTCCTGAAATCTTTCATGTCAGTTTCCTCCTAAAAAAAGTATACTGACATAGTACATTGTATCAGGATTTTATACGAACTTTTTCAGGAACATATACAAGGAAAATGCGGTTATGACAGCAAAAAGTTCGTATAAGGGCAGAGTTCGTATAATGTTTTTTATACGAAAATTCGTATAAAAAACAGAATCTAAATACAATGAGCTGAAAAACCAGCTTGAAATGGAAGAATTCTCAGATGCAACTCCTGTCTCTGTAGAACAGGAATTCTATATCAATATGTTCTATTCTAATCTCTGCGCAATCGTTAAGAATGATGCCGATGAGAAAATAGCTGCATCTTCCAGACAGGACAATCAATACAGATATCAGGCAAACCGGTCCTTTATTATCGGCAGGGTGAAATGTCTGACTACACGGTTACTTTGCGGTGAATTTCAACGCAGTGTAATATTCGCTCTGTTCCGCTCTGCAGCCAGGCACCGGTCTCAGATACAGCCCGGACGCAGTTATGTCCGCAAGAAGAAAAAGGATAATCTGAGAACTCATTTCAATCATAGAAAATCAGTATTATAAGGATGTTCCTTTTCTTTCACATACAAAATCTCATGAAAGGTGGTGATGCCCGGGCCTCCCTGTCAGAATTCCTAATATTTGTATGCACGATCATTCCTGCAGGTCAAAAGAATGTTCAAAGCTGGCGCATTTTGCATCTTTTAGTACTTGACGGTATGGCATCATCTATTTTCAGGCTACCACTGCGCCCATAACACCAAAAGCAGCCAGATGCACTCTGGGGAATTCGAGTGTACACGCTATAAAAAATTTTAAAGCCATATTTTCAGAATTTGTCATACTGTCAAATTACTTAAGTTGACCACATTGGTGCCTGTCACCAATGTCCTTACCATTTATTCAGGACGAAGGCCTCTTACCAGAGTCCGAAACTCCTGTTCTGTATCCACAAAATGATATGGCGCATACTCACCATACGCAGTTGGTCTGCTGATTGTCACAAGCTGTACACCCTTGTATCCAACAGCATTATTCAATTCCCTTTTTAATTCTACCAGATTCTTTCCATGACTTGTTTTTAAAGCAAAACAACCATGTGCATCACGATCTTTCGCTATTAGATAGCACATTATTCAACACCTCCTTAAATTCATCCTCATTCCGAATTAATCCACTTTCATATTTCTCACGCATTATCTTTCCTGTTTCTATCGGATAATTCTTCTTATACAGGTAAGCATGAAGCCAGTTATTCAGTTGTCTATCAAACAACGTATTAAACTGGATTTCTATAGGATAATGTCTCCCGCTTTTCTGATAGTACACATGAACTCCTCTGTATCCATCATCCGCTGCTTTTCCTTTTGTCATATCAGCAACCCGGAACCGAGAAGTTTCATCTGCCAATATTTGATCATAGCTGTCGCAAAACGCCCTGAATCCCAAAATATCATTGAACACTTTTCGCGTCTGATAATCCGGATAGTAGCGTTCATATTTCAGAAGAATAGAATCTAAACTTTTCACTCTATAGTCTAATGCAATATCTGAAAGAATTTCCTGTTCATCCAACCACTCTGTCATAGCGATCAATTCTGCAATCAACAAATCCTTATCAAAATAACGCAAATTTTTCTTCAATGTGATTCCAAGGTGCGATTCAAATGACAACGCATCCAAAATTCCCATCGATAAACCATTCATTTTCAGCAAATGTTCATTCATAAGCGCACCTCCCTCTCATCAAGATTATACACTTATGCTAACATAGATATACTGAATTATCAAGGCATATTCGTTGCTGTTAATGTCGCAAAAAACGACGTTTATTTATCAAATATACCAAACTCTGCTTTTTTTCCTTCCTTACAGATATTTATCAAAAAAACGGTTTACAAATTCAACCTAATGAACCCGCAATAAAAAAGCCATATACAACGGAAGCGTTAACAACTTTTTATCAGAAAAAAGAGAGAGTCGGAAAACACTTTACCATCTTCCCACTCCCTCTTTATTTAAATCACACTCTCTCTTATTCTCTGCCACTTACAGGCTTTTTACAGGCTTTTTACAGGCTCTTCACATACTCTTTGAACATATCCCCGCGCTGCTCATAATTGTCAAACTGCCCCCAGCTTGCGCATGCAGGGGAAAGAAGTACGGCTTCGCCCGGCTGTGCTTTTGCCGCACAGAATTTTACCGCTTCTTCCAGATTTTCGCAGAGCACGATATCATGGAATCCCAGTCTTTCGGCTGCTTCTTTGATTTTTTCCTTCGTCTGACCGATCAATACCAGACAGCGGACTTTGCCGTCAAAGGCCTGAATCCATTCGTCATAGCTGGAGCCTTTGTCATAGCCTCCTCCGATCAGCCAGGTCGGACGGATCATGGCCTGAATTCCTTTGATTGCGGCATCCGGATTGGTTCCCTTGGAATCGTTGTAGTAAACAACGCCATTTTTTTCTGTAACATATTCAATACGATGCTCTACGGCGGTAAACTCGCAGACACTCTTACGGATGCTCTCCATGGGAACCCCTGCGAAATAAGCCATTGCAATGGCGGCCATCGCGTTCTCATGGTTATGCTGTCCGAGGATTTTGAGATCTGTCGTCTTCACAACCGGAATTTCCTCGCCGTTCAGCTTCAGCACGATCATATCCCCGTCCAGATAAATGCCTTCATCCAGTTTACGGACACTGGAAAAATAGATCGTCTTCGGAACAATGTGTTTCCCAAATTCCCGAAGTACTTCATCCTCATAATTCAGCACACAGGCATCTTCCGGACCCTGATTCTTCACGATCAGTTCTTTCACACGAATGTACTCTTCCATTGTATGATGACGATTCAGGTGATCCTCTGTAATATTCAGAATCGCACTGACCTTCGGAGCAAATTTCTCAATGGTCTCCAGCTGGAAACTGCTGATTTCTGCTACGGTTGTGCTTGTCTCCTTCATCTCCAGAGCTTTGGAAGTATACGGAGTTCCAATATTTCCCACGACAAAAACGGACTCTCTTGCATCTGACATGATTTTTCCAAGAAGCGCCGTCGTAGTCGTTTTGCCATTGGTGCCGGTAATGGCAAGAACCTCGCCCCTGCCGGTCTGATATGCCAGTTCCACTTCTCCCCATACCGGAAGTCCCTGTGCGTAAAAACTCTTCACAATCGGAAGATCGGTAGGAACACCCGGGCTCAAAACAACCAGATCCAGACTGTCCTGCACATCTTTCGGAAGGTCGCCCGCATAGATTTCCAGCGGATAATCACCGGTAGTTTTATGTAATACTGCTTCTTTATCAATCTCTGCGTTCCCGTCATAAATTACCGGGCAGGCACCAACCCTGGCCAGCAGATCTGACGCTCCGATCCCGCTCTTGCCGGAACCGAATACGAGAACTTTTTTTCCTTTTAAGTCCATGTTATTTCCTCCAAATCATACCGCCGCAAAGCAAAACAGTCTTCCTTATTTATCATTGCGGCATTTTCCTGTGAAACAGACTGCAAACGGCAGATAGCCGATTTTCTCACAAATTTATAATGCCAGAAGCGCAATCAGACACATAATTGCAGTGACTACGGAAAATACCGCAACCACTCTGGTTTCTGACCATCCGCACAGCTCAAAATGATGATGGATCGGAGCCATTTTGAAGATTCTCTTTCCATGGGTAGCTTTGAAATAAGATACCTGAATGATAACGGAAAGAACTTCCACCAGATAAATCAGTCCCACCAGCAGAATAAACAGCGGCATCTGCATCATATAGGCAGCTCCTGCCACAAATCCGCCAAGAGCCAGAGATCCGGTATCTCCCATAAACACTTTCGCCGGATATACATTAAACAGCAAAAATCCCATCAGTCCGCCCACAACTGCGCAGGTGATCGGCTCAATACCGGAATTGGTTCCGATGGAAACCACGGTAAAAAAAACTGCCACGATCACGGTCACGCTGGAAGCCAGTCCATCCAGTCCATCTGTAAAATTCACACCGTTCACTGTTCCGATTACGGCAAAAAACAGAACCGGAATCGCAAGCCATCCCATATTCAGGTAATGTCCCGGCCAGAATGGAATGCGCATGCTCAGGGAAACATCTGTGTAATTCAGCAGATAGAATACAAAAATCCCTGTCAGAATCACCTGCAGAAGAAATTTCTGCCAGGCGAGAAGTCCATCGGAACGTTTCAGGACTACTTTCAGATAATCATCCAGGAATCCAATGATACCGAATCCCAGAGTCAGAAACAGTACGGGAATAATCTTAGGGTAGTCCTTAATATAGAAGAGAGACGTTACGACTACAGCAATCAGGAAGATCACACCGCCCATTGTCGGAGTTCCTGCTTTTTTCAAATGGGACTGTACACCTTCGGTTCTCTCTGTCTGTCCCATTTTCAGTTTCCTGAGAAACGGAATAACGACCGGTCCCAATGCAACGCTGATAACAAATGCGATCAGTACCGGGAATACAAATTGAAAATTCATCCTCACACCTCTTATTCATTCTTTCGTTTTTTGCACAGCGAATAAAATATAGGTCCTCTCTGGCTTTTTTGCGCAGCGATTACATATAGATTACTCACTGTGTTTTGCATCTTTCAGTATAAGGCTTTTTGCCGCAATTATCAACCCTCACCGTCTTCGACGCAGGATTTTTTTCGGATTTGGTTTCACTCCTCCTCACTTTCCGTCACCGCTGCGGTCTTCTCAATTCCAAGATAAGGCAGCACATTTGCAAAAATACTCCGGATCACCGGCGCGGCAATGGTTCCTCCGTAGTAGACACCCTGAGGATTATGAATGATGCAGATACCCAGAATCTGCGGATCCTCTGCCGGTGCGAATCCAAGAAAAGACGAAATATACCGGTTCGCACTCCTGGGAAGCGTCTGGGAAGTCGCTGTTTTTCCGCCAATGGTATACCCTTCTATCTTCGCATTTCTACCAGATCCGTCTGAAACCACCTTTTCCAGAATATACCGGACTTTTTCTGATGTCTCTGCCGAAACAATGCCTTCCTCCACCGGATATTCCAGTTTTTTTGCGTAGGAATCATCCGGGCTGCGTACAGTCACCCCGAAATGCGGCGTGATTCTCCTGCCTCCGTTGATCAGACCGCTCACCGTCGCCGCAAGCTGAATCGGCGTAATCTGGAAGGACTGGCCGAAAGATACCGTCGCAAGCTCCACATTTCCCATATTCTCCATCTGATGCATGATCGTTCCCGCCTCCCCCGGAAGATCAATCCTGGTTTTCTTCAGCAGGCCGAACTGCCGGAAATATTTATAATAAGTTTCCACGCCAAGACGCAGTCCCACCTCGATAAAAACAGGATTGCAGGAGTTTTCCGCTCCTTCCACAAAAGTCTGCGAACCATGACCGGCTCTTTTGGCGCAATGAATTCTCCTGTCATCCACAACTTTATAACCAGGACAATAAAACTGGTCGTTCAATGATACGACACCCTCTTCCAGCCCGGCAGACATGGTGATGATTTTGAAAGTAGAACCAGGTTCATACGTGTCATTCAGGCAGGGATTTCTCCACATCTGATTCAGAAGATCCTGTTTTTCCTCAGAGCTCAATCCGGAAGTATCCACCTCTGTATTCAGAGTAAAAGGATCGTTCAGATCAAATTCCGGCACATTGACACAGGCATAAATCTCCCCGTTCTGGGGATTCATCAGCAGAATCGATACACGTTCCGCCTGCTTTTCCTCCATGACTTTCAATGCCGCCTGCTGAGCAAATTCCTGTATATTCATATCCAGGCTGATCTGCAGATTATCTCCGGGAACCGGGTCTATACGGCTCTCTCCAATTTCATCGATCTCCACACCCCTGGCATCTGTTGTAGTCAGGATTTTTCCCGCGGTTCCGCTTAAAACATCTTCATACTTCACTTCCAGCCCAATGATTCCCTGATTATCCCCGCCTGTAAAGCCAAGAACTTTGGAAGCCAGTGTACCGTATGGGTAATAGCGTTTATAATCCTCATCCACTTTTACCCCCGCCAGATTGTACTCTCTGATTGCATCTCCTACAGATTTGTCCACATTCGTCCTGATCCGCTCAATTGAGGATACTTTTTCCACCCTTTTACGGACGGTCTGCTCATCTATCCCCAATTCTTTTGACAAAATGTTGATTACTTTCTCCGGATCCTCAATCTGACTGTGGATAACGGATATCGTACAGACAGTCTTATTTGCGGCAAGTACTTTTCCATTAGCATCCAGAATCTCTCCTCTGGCAGCTTTGATCTCACGTTCCCTTTCATGAAGATCCTGTGCTTTTTCATAATAATAATCCGACCGGAACCCCATCAGATAAACGAGTCTTCCGGCCAGTCCCGCCAGCATTGCCGCACAGCAGGCAAAAACCACCCATACTTTCTTTTTATGAAAGGTCATATTTTTCTTCATAAAAAAACCGCCGGAAATTGTCATATTAATATATGACTTTCCCCGGCAGGTTATACTTCTCTTTATATCACTCTCTATAACACTCTTTATAGCGACCTTTATAACACTATTTATAATGCTCTTAATAACGTTCTTTATACCGCTCTCTATTCATTTATGAAACAAAACTATACAATGCCTCATGAAACACCATTATTCCAGTCCTGCCTCTTCATTGGTAATTCCTTCACTCTCCATATCATTTCCCGTGATCGGATCGGAATCATCCTCCAGAGGTGCAGGTGCGCTGCTGTTGGAAACTGCTTCCGGAAGAGCTTCCGCAACTCCCAGCAGACTGTCGGATTTCACGGTATTTCCATTTTCATCGTACACATATTCTCCATTGGAATCCAGAAGATATCCACTCTCATCAATACGGTTTCCTTCCATATCGATGCGATGACCTTCCGCATCCACCAGATTTCCTTCTGCATCCAGATCAACACCGGACAGGCTCTGCAGATGTCCGTTGAAGCCTTCCCAGAGTTCTGTTTCCGGAATGGTTCCATCTGTCACTTCATCCGGCGCAATATTCAGGTAAGGAAGCAATTCGGAAAGAATTCCCTGCGCAATATACTGAGCAAAGGTACTGGTCGCCTGGTTTTCTGCATTCGGTTCATCCACAACCACATAGATTACGACCTGAGGATCGTCCACCGGAGCAAATCCGATAAAGGAGACCAGATATTTGCCGTTTCCTCGCGGAAACTTCTCTGCTGTACCGGTTTTACCACCGGAGCTGTATCCCTGAACTTTGGAATAAATACTGGTACCGGATTCCACACTGGACTGCATGTAGGCGCGGATGTTTGCAGAAATCGTACTGGATATCGTCTGTTTCAAAAGCGTCGGCGTGATGGTTTTGATCGTACCGCCGCTGGAATCTTTGATTGCGGAAACCAGATGCGGCTGGTAGTAATATCCGCCGTTAATAACGGAACACATGGCATTGATTTCCTGAATCATGGTACAGGTAAAGCCCTGTCCAAAAGCGGAACATGCCAGCTCTGTCTCACCCATGGTATCTGTGGAGTGGATAATACCGCTTCCCTCATTGGGAAGATCGATTCCCGTCCTGCTTCCGAAATTAAAAAGACTCTGCGTCTTGATAAACTGTTCGCTTCCCATTCTGGCAGCAATCTGCATCATACCGTCATTACAGGAATTGGCGATAACCTCTGCCAGTGTTTCCGTACCATGTGCATCCGGCCAGACCGCACATTTGATAAAAGTATCCGTGCCAAAACTCTGTCCTCCGTCGCAGGTAAATGTATCGTTGAAATAAATCCCGCCTTTTTCCAGAGCTGCTGCCATAACGATTGGTTTTACTACCGAACCCGGCTCATAAGCATCGGTCACACAGTAATTACTCCACATCGCATTCAGTGCGTCAACTGTCTCAGTATCATTCATCTGTTTGATTTCTTCTTTAGAATATACATTCGAAAGATCTCTCGGTTCATTCAGATCGTACCGATCTCCGCCATCCATGGCGAGAATTTCTCCCGTAGACGGGTTCTCTACAATCACGCCGACATGCTTGGCACCGGTTCCTTCCAGAAACCCGTTGACATATTTTTCCACAATCTGCTGAATCCCCACATCCAGTGTCAGTTCCAGACTGTTTCCATCGGTTGACTCAATAATTGTCTGCTCGACATCAGAATTATTATTGAAATATCCGTACTGACGGCCGTCTGCTCCTGTCAGGGTACTGTTATAATATCCCTCAATTCCAATATCCGCCGTATCGCGGCTCAGAGTAAAACCAATCGTATCACACGCAAGACTTCCAAAAGGATAGCTCCGAAGATAGTCTTCCTCAAACCATACGCCTTTGATATTCATGCGTTCCTTTTCCTGCTCGGCAGTCAGTCCGTCTTCCGTTCCGGCATCTGCATATTCCTCAAATGTCTTTTTTTCATCCATGGAAAGCTGTTTTTTCAGAATCTGATACTGGCTCTCCTTCGTTGCCTCGCTGTTCAGGCGGGAACGGATATCATCTTCATCCAGACCAAGTACCTCCACCAGTGCACGAACAGTAGGCTCCACATAAGGCTGATTGCCCTTGTCATCTTCTGTGTTTACTGCCAGACAATCAAGAATCACACTGTAGACCTTATTACTGGTCGCCAGAATATTGCCGTTCCTGTCATAAATGTCTCCCCTCTTTGCGGGAAGAGTACGGTTCTCATATTGCTGCTGAGCCTGACTCAGCACCTGCTTTTTGTACTTCTGTCCGCTGGTCGCATTGATCACGGAAATTTTTACCATTAATGCGACTAAAGCCAGCAGCACTCCTCCAAAGAGTACCACCAGCTTTCTTCTCATGTATAAATTTATTTTTTTCTGTGGTTTTTGTGTATTGTTTTTATTTCTTCTGTTCAAATTATCACCTACTCGGAATCAGGAATATCCTGGTACTGTCTTACGTAGCTGCTCTGTGACGTTTCATATGTCATTTTCTGATCGTCGGACGGATAACGCATACCCAGACGCCCGATTGCAATTGCTTTGATCGCATTCAGATCCACATTGGAAGTCACCTGACTCTCATATGCATCATTGTCTTCCTTGAGTTCTGTAAGCTGTGACTCCATCGCTGCAACGGCCTTCATCTTTGCTGTCAGCTCTGATTTCAGCTGCAGATAATGCACGCATCCAAAAAGGATTGCAACGGAAACGAGGGCCAGGAAAATCACAAATCCTCTGCTCATGTTCATTGCTTTTTCTCTGTTGCGCTGCGCTTCACGGCTCAGCTGATGAGAAGAAGCGGATGGCCGGGAAGATCTGGTACTCCCGGAAGTTTCTGCTGCCTGCACTCTCTTGCGCACAGGCGGTTTCTGTCTGGAATAGCTTCGCTTTGCCGGAACTTCCTGCAGCCGTCTCGCTGTATTGCCTTCGATATACACGCCTTTGTTGTTTCTTACCGTATTCGGATTTCTTCTTGCAGTTGTCGGTCTGCCTGTATTGGCCATATTCTGCTCACCTGACTTCTATTACTAAACCTGTATCTGTCTTCCTCAGCAGAAATTTCTTAATTCCTGCCGGACAGATATCATCACTTATTGCCTTCGTAATGCTTTTCAAAAATTCTAAGCTTCGCACTCTTCGAACGGGGATTTTCCTCCATCTCCTGTTCGCTGGGAAGTATCGGCTTTCTGGTAATCACTTTACCTTTCGATTTCCTGCCGCAGACGCACACCGGAAAATCGGAAGGACAGGTGCATGGATTTTCATTTTTGCGGAAAATCGTCTTCACGATCCGATCCTCCAAAGAATGGAAGGTAATGATACAAATTCTTCCATCTTCTCCCAGCATATCGATCATTCCATCAAGGGATTCCCGCAGAACATCCAGTTCCCGGTTCAGTTCGATACGAATCGCCTGAAAGGTACGTTTCGCCGGATGGCCTCCCGATGCCTGCATTTTCATAGGGATCGCACGGCGGATAATCTCCGTCAGTTCACCGGTTGTTTCAATGGGAGCTTTTTCCCTTGCAGCAACAATGTGCTTCGCTATATTTTTTGCAAATTTATCTTCTCCGTAATCACGGATGATACGGTATAATTCTTTTTCGTCATAACCATTGACAATGTCACTTGCCGTCTGGCTCTGCCTCTGATCCATGCGCATGTCCAGCGGGGCATCCACACGATAAGTAAAGCCGCGTTCTTCATTGTCAAGCTGATAGGAAGAAACTCCAAGATCCAGTAAAATCCCATCTACCTGGTGAATTCCGCGGGCTTTCAACTCATTAGCCATGTAACAATAATTGCTGCGAATGATCGTTGCCTTGTCACTAAAGGCAGCCAGCCTCTCACTCGCAGCAATTATTGCATCTTGGTCCTGATCTATGCCAATAAATCTCCCCTTGGCAGAAAGTTTCTTACATACCTCAAGGGCATGTCCTGCTCCTCCTAAAGTTCCATCCACGTAGATTCCGTCGGGTTTTACCCTTAAACCCTCGATGGTTTCTTCCAGCAATACAGATTTGTGTTTAAATTCCATATCCGTCTCCTGTTGGATTTCTTTCAAGCGTAATGCCCAGTATCATGTCTGCGATCTGTTGATCCGACAGACAGGATGCTAGATGACGATACCCATGTCCTGCATACTTGCTGCAACATCATCCATATCATCATAGTTGCAATTCTCGCTCCACTTTTCTTTGCTCCAGACTTCAATTCTGCTCAGATTTCCTGTCAGAACCACATCCTTGTCCAGACCGGCAAACTCCCTTAACGTCTGAGGTACCAGGATTCTCCCCTGCTTGTCCAGCTCACAGTCTGTGGCGCCTGCTACAAAGAAACGTGAGAAGGTTCTTGCATTTTTGTTTGTAAGTGGTAATGCTCTGAGTTTCTCTTCAAAGGCTTCCCATTCATCCATGGGATAAATGTAAAGACAACCATCCAGTCCCTTGGTCAGGATAAACTTTTCCCCTAAAAGTTCCCTGAATTTGGAAGGGATAATCAAACGCCCCTTCGCGTCGATTGTGTGTTTGTATTCTCCCCTGAACATGCAACTCACCTACTCTCGGGAAATGCGATTCTCCCCTTCGCATTTCCGGGCAGAGATGGATTTCTGCCATTCACGCCTCCACCTACTACCACAATTCTCCACTTTCTACCACTTATGTGTTCATTCTAACCTATTTAAGCTGAAAAAACAAGTGGGAATCTCAGATTTCATACTTTTGTAAATTTTTCACAGTGCGAAAAGAGCTGGATGTTAAGCAGAAGGGTATTCTTTATGCCATATGCGAAAGAAAGCTTTGGTATATACACTGGTATTGGATGAATGGAAATGTCTTGCAGGAAATGAAAGGGGCTTTTGTTAATTAAAGGGGGCTTTAGTTAATTACAGCGGGTTTTAATGAATTAGACGTTAGCTCTGCATTAATCCGTGGGGATTTTTTGCGTTTGGTTGTGCTATGGTTTTCACCGAAGCTTCCGTTCAGGGCGAAACTCTGTGAGAGGGGAGGCGTGAAAAACCGTACGCGAAAGAGAGCTCCTGAGGGCCGTGCAGACATACCTTCGGTTCCGGTGCAGGCTTCGGGGTATAAGAAGTACTAAGGGCTGTGTATTTTTGCTAAAAGCGTGAACAGGATTTCTGAACTCGCCTTCGGCTCAGAC
>NZ_JBQHXR010000041.1:0-10584 GCF_052063365.1 Blautia sp. HCP3S3_G3
CTGTCCAGCGTTTCTTGGAGCGATGTCAAGGGTGTCGTACGGCTTGTGTAGTCTTACGATGTAACTGAATAATTTTTTTAAATTCGTGTCCAAAATATGTTGACTAGTGCAAAGCATGAAACACATGACCTTTTGACCCTTGTATCATTTTATAGGATATCCCATTAATTTACAAGAAATATATATAGTATATCAAAATTTTCAATCAACAGATCCGGAAGATAGAAGAAAATTGATCGGTTAATGCTCAAACAGCAGCCTCATACAATCTGCCTTTTTCTTTGTTCGCAGAAGCTATTTGCTTTTCCTGCATTTATATGCTACCATGTTATCAATTCACAGCCCTGCATCTGACAGTTGCTTTCATAAAGCTGAACATCAGGGGTACTGTCCGATCCGTTTACAGCGCTGAACCTGTCACATCGTTTTCGAAATAACCGCACCAACAATCAATTTACCGGAGGTGATACCATGATTACACTGAACGATTACCTGTATTCCGGAGACACTGTCCTTCGAATTCTGCAGAAATACATTGAAGATCTCCGTGAGGAATCACGAATGACCCATAATGAAATCGACCTTGCGCACAGCAATTTTCTCATTCAGATTCTTGAATTACTGGAACATAATGATTTCCTGACCGCCCAATCACAGAAAATACGTGATTTCTATAAATATATGGCAAAGGAATATCCTTTTCTGGCCTTTACCTTTAAAGGACGTATCAAATCTCTGATCCGCGCAGAAGAAAAATTCAACGGTTATATCGTCGAGTACATTTACGATTACTATACCAGAAACCATACCTATCCGCCTTTATCAGAGTTGAAAAACCGCCTGAGCTGTTTCCGCGATTTCATTGCATACCGGATTGTTATCTCACTGCCGGGCTGCCATCTGAAACCAGGACAGGATAAGAAGGAAGAAGAATTGAAATATTTATATGAAATTGCCAACGTGCTTCCGCGTTTTCTCGAAGAGCGGGGATTTACCTCAGAATCCGCCCGCGGCATCAGGGCCAGTACTTCTCCTCTGCTGAATGAAACAGTAAAACCTTATTACAGAGATTATATCTGCGACTCCACCGAATACGGTTATCAGTCACTGCATATTACATTCTACGACAACAGTTCCCGCTCTTATATGGAAGTACAGCTCCGCACCAAAGCCATGGATGACAATGCGGAAATCGGTCCTGCCAATCATCTGGGATACGAAAAGCGCCAGCAGAACGAACGCGTACGCCGGGACACCATCCCGGAAGGCGAATGTATCTATTTTGATGAAGCCTATGAACGCGGCATGAAGCTTCTCAGGTTAGATTTGTCAAAACTTGATGTCAGCATGTTTTCCGCAGTAAACAACAGTCTGATCAACGATGGATGCGGACTGTACCGCGGCCGTCTGATCCTGCCCTATGAACACCTGTCCAGATTCCAGAATGACCTGATTGACTAATCATCAATCAGGTCACTTATCCGATCAATTATTTATTTTCTGATGCACCAGTATAACCCGCGATAAATAACCTTATGTTTCGCTGGTCTGCTTTCCCGATAGCACAGTTGTAAAAGCCTCAGCGTAGCCCACTACGCCTGCGTTTTTACAACTGCACTCTCGAGAAAGCATCCTCACCGAAACAATAAGGTATTTATCGTGGCTTATACTAGAGGAAATGTGATCAGCACCTTAAAAAGATCCCCGTCCAGATACAGCTTAAATCCGCCTCCCTGCAGCTCCGTAAGGCTCCGGGCAATGGATAGTCCCAGTCCGCTGCCTTCTGTATTGCGGGAACTGTCTCCACGGATAAACCGTTCTGTCAGTTCTTCCGCCGAAATATTCAGGGGCTGTGCCGAAATATTCTTCAGTGAAAATGTTACTTTTTCGCCATCAGAAGCTGTCTCTGCATAAACTCTGGTTCCTTCCATAGCATATTTCACTACATTGTTAAAAATATTCTCCAGGACACGCCACAGACGCCGGCCATCCGCACGAATCATGATCGCTTCGTCCGTTAGATGCACCATCAGAGATAACTGTCTTTCCTGGAACTTCTCATCGAATTCGCCCATCACCTGATGAAGCATCTCAATAAGATTCAAATCCGTCATCTCCAGAGAAATTGCACCGGAGCTTGCCTTGGATGCTTCCACCACATCCTCCGTAAGCACCTTCAGCCTGTGTGCCTTCTCATCCAGAATATCCAGATAACCGCAGATCTTCGGATCTGTAAAGTTTTCCCTTTTCAAAAGATCCACGTAATTGATGATCGATGTCAGCGGTGTTTTGATGTCATGCGAAACATTGGTGATCAGTTCCGTTTTCATCCGTTCATTTTTCAGGCTGCTTTCCACCGCGGCATCCAGCCCTTCTCCGATATGATTGATATATTCCGCCATCATCTTCTGCTCGCCGCGCAGCCTGTCTGTTGGAATTTTGTACTGTAGTTCGCCTTCTGAGATTCGTTTCAGACCTTCCAGGATTTGTTCCCTGCCTTCCGCTTTACGGATAAAATACAGCATCGCTCCACAGTCTACCACCGTCAGCACCAGAAGGAAAAAAGCACTTCCCGAGAAAATCAGTCCATTGATAAAAAACTGCAGGATCAGAAATCCGCCCATCAAAAGAACCATTTTGATTCTGCTTCCTGTATTATGAGAAAAGAATTCCAGAAGTTCTCCCAGCTTACTGCACATCTTCCTGACAACTCCCAGAGTCCATCGGAGAAAACTGTTTTTCCACAATGTCTTTGCCTTGATTCTTCTTACCAGGCTCATATATCCCCAAAGGAACATCAACGCCGTGAAGCTTCCCAGAATACCGGCAAACACAAACAATTCCGCTGAATCCAGGCTGAATGAATATAAGGGATCTACAAACGAATTAACAAACTCTGCCCCCAGAGCAATTCCGCAGATCCACGCAAAAAATACTCCAATCGCTGCAGCCTCCGTAAAAATCCGGTCAAAAGAATTCAGATGTACCACTTCGTCATCTGCCCGTCTTCCTGCCGCAAACGTCAGCCAGATAACGCTGAACAGAAACAGAACTGCTGCCAATCCAATCACGCGTACCGCTGCCGACCGCAGACCCATAAACTGATTATAGTTTGCATTTGTTTTTGCCAGAGAATCCTGAACCGGGAAATTTTTATCCACAGAAACCGCGAAAACAAAATCTTCCGAAATCTCCTGTCCTTCCAATGTATGCTGCCATGCCTCCAGATCCGGGCTTTCACCGCTTCCGACCCGCAGATCTGACTCACAGTCCGCCAGCTTCGTCTGAATCAGTACATAACCTTCGTTTTCTTTTATTCTTTTCAGAGACTCTTCATAGTTCCCATAAGACTCATATTCTCCGTTATTTGTATAGACTTTCCCCGCATCCTTATCGACATACAGATAGGTCAGGTTTGTGTTTCCCTCCTGGTATTGCTTCAGATTTGAAGCAGCCGCAAGATCTGCCGATACTTCATCCAGTGTTCTCTCCAGAGATGCATATGCGTCAGAAAGACGGCCCCTCCATACATCACTGTTATTTACTGCATCCAGAAGACATTCTTCACCCACCGGAGAGTACTTTTCCACAATCAGCGTGTCTGGGTAATGATAAATATTCACATATTTCACATGTCTTTCCAGATCATTCACTGTCAGGCCATCAAAAAAAGAAGAAGGCCACAGATCTCCGTCTCTGATCAGTTCCCGGATATACTCTTCAGATGCCTCGTCAGATTCTGCATCCCACTGAAACTGTATTTTTTCCTGGTCCATCATGCGCAAAAATGCATCACTGTAATAATAATATTCTTCTCCATCTTCTGTACAGCAGACAACAATGGTTTTACCCACGCTGCATTCCCATCCGGAAGATGCCCAGTTATTCAGATCGTCTTTCAGATAACCCAGACCGGAAAACTCTTTGTCGTTCAAACTTTCATATGTCAGTTTCCCTCCGTCACGGATTTTTTCAAGATCCACAACGAGTGCGGAAGAATCCTCCGTCCCCGCCAGAGACCGTTTCTTCTCTGCCTGGATTCCTTCCAGAATATGGAGGGAAGATGAAAACACATTCTGCGCAAGACTTTCCGAATCCAGATACGTTTTTCCCGCATCTCCCCAGATATAAATTCCCTGCTGTACCATTGCGATCAAAAAAGAACCACCGATTGCTGCCAGCACGACCGATACTGTAAAAATCACCATCAAAAGGACCTTTACTACACTGGTCCTGTACCATTTTTTCTCCATATAATATTCCCCTTTTCCCGCTGATTACCGCACTATCGTATTTTTTCCACTTTATAACCGAGTCCCCACACTACTTTCAGATAACGCGGTTCTTTCGGGTTAATCTCAATTTTTTCTCTGATATGCCGGATATGAACAGCAACAGTATTATCTGCCGCAAAAGCCTCTTCATTCCAGATACTTTCATAAATCTGATTGATAGAAAAAACTTTTCCCTGATTCTTCATAAGCAGAAGAAGAATATTGTATTCAATCGGTGTCAGTTTCACTGTTTCTCCATCTACCCGTACTTCCTTCAGATCATCATTCACGGACAATCCGCCGGTCTCATACACATGCTCCTGTTCCCTGTGCTGTACAGCCGCCCCCAGTCTTGTATATCTTCGAATCTGGGATTTTACTCTCGCCACCAGTTCCAGTGGATTAAAAGGCTTGGTTACATAATCATCCGCACCTACATTCAAACCAAGTATCTTATCCGCGTCCTCGGATTTGGCTGACAAAATAATAATCGGCAGCGGGTTTTCCTCCCGTATTTTCAGCGTTGCCCGGATACCGTCAAGCTTCGGCATCATGATATCGATGATCAGAAGGTCTACCGGATGATTCTTCAGCATACGCAGCGCTTCTTCGCCGTCATATGCTTTCAAAACCTGATAGCCTTCCTGCGTCAGATAAATATCAATCGCCTCTACAATGTCTCTGTCATCATCACAGACCAGAATATTCGCCAATTCACACACCTCCCCCTGTTACAGCTGTCTATATTTTCACAGCTGCTTCCTTTTACTGTCTGAGATTTTTCTCATCTCCTGCATACTCACAGGATATCAAAAAGAACTTAAGATGAAAGGGGTAAAATCTTAAGACTTTCTTAGTTTCTGTGATTCTGCCTATAAAAAATCCTTCACTAAGGACTTATTTATATCAGAGGAAGATAAGGAGCACTTTTCTCTGATATAAATAAGTGCTGTGTAAAGGACATCTTTTCATAGACTCTCCTTTCCGCAGCACTTTTATCTTCTGCAGTTTTCATAAGTCTGCGATTTCCATAAGATTTGAAGAAGCCTTCTTCGTATCATACAAAACATGAAATTTCAAACACACTTTGACACATCGGCTGATATCGTTATTTACGAACTGATGTACCGGCTGTCTCTGGCTTCTACAAATTTCTCTGTAAACTCCTCATACGGACACGGTTTCCCGAAGAAAAATCCCTGACAGTAATCCGGTGCAAAACTGCGTACGATTTCCCATTCTTTCTCATTCTCAATGCCTTCAATACAAAGCTTCAGTTTCAGCTGATGAGTCATAGAACACAGAAGCGACAGCAGATCATATTCTGTTTCCTTCACCATTGCTTTTTCTACAAAAGAACGGTCAATTTTGATGATATGCGGTTTCAGTTCACTGAGATACTGAAAATTGGAATACCCTGTGCCAAAATCATCCAGTGCAAGCTTAATTCCGCAAGCGTCCAGTTCTGACCAGAATCTTCCCGCGTTCTGATCAGCCTTGAGGAGCCCGCTCTCCGTCAGTTCCAGAATCACCGCCGAAGCAGGAACTCCCGCCTCTCTCGCCGCAGAAGCAATTTCCTGAACAATATTTGTCCTAGAAGCCTGTACATGTGAAAAATTGATACTCATATAAAAGTCAGGAATGTTTTCACGGATCAGCCTGCAGCTTTTCAGCGCATTGTGAAGGATCCACCGTCCTACCGGAATGATCAGACCTGTTTCTTCAAGAATCGGGATGAATTCCGCTGGTGACACCTGTCCGTATTCTTCCGAATGGAACCGGAGAAGAGCTTCCGCGCCATACAGACGAAGCCGGCCTTCCTCACTCCGAAACAGAGGCTGATAAAAAGCTTCAAAGCCCTCATAACCGTGATTTACAGATTTCCTCAGTATTCTGGACAGATTTTGTTTACGCAAAAATCCTCTGTAGTCCCCATGACTAAACAGATAATAATGATTTTTGCCTCCCATTCTCGCTTCATCCAGAGCAAATTTCGAAAGCATCATTGCATTGGAATAAGTATGTTCCTCCAGACTGCTGCATGGTACTGTACCGCCTGATACGGTAAATACCACCTCAAACCCGTTATCTTCCACAAACTGACCTGCCGCCTCACGCACTTTTTCGAAAAGGATTCGTGCATCTGTCGCCGTTCCTCCGCTGAAATCCAGTACCAGCAGTTCATCTTCAGTCATCTTATACAGTCTCTGCCTGCTGGAAATATTTCTGGAAATACAGGCGGCCGTCTCACGCAGAATCATATCGCTGCATTCCACACCGAATTTTTCATTAATTTCCCGGGAATCATCAATTCCAACGCGGAGAAGATATCCTTTCGGAAAATGCCCTGTCCATTTATCAAGATATTCCTGCAGACTGGATTCTCCCAGAAGTCCACTGACATTATCTGCCTTCTGTCTGGCACCGATCTCGTTGATACAGCCCACCATATAAAGAGCTTTTCCTCCATCATCCCGGACCACATAGCCCCTGCAGTTGATCCATACCGGATTTCCGTTAATATCCAGCCACCGGTACTCCATATTGTGAAGACAGCGGTCTGTATTCAGCAGATCATCAAACTCCGCTTTCAGAACATCATAATCTTCACTGTAAACAAACTTTCTGTGGTTTTCCATTACATTATGAAAAGAATTCACTTCAATCAAAAAGCGGTTCAGCGCATGCGGTGCGATATAATAAAAATCTGACCGGAAATCAAGAATATACTGACAGTCATTTGTACTCGGATTGAGCAGATCAATAAACTCACACAATTCCTCCACAGATATTTCCTGATATTTCTTCGCCTGAAGCACTTTTTCTTCATAATCCGCGGCAAGAAGACCTTTCTGGATTCCCCTCTGTTTTTCTCTCCGTCCAGCTGTATCCAGAAGTTTTCTTTTTCTCTTCTCCCGATACATCATGGCATCACTGCGGCGGACGATATCTTTAAATCCCACGTCCACTCCTTCTTCATAGCAGGCATATCCAACCGACACACTGAACGGGAACTGCAGATTTTCGGAGGCCTCTTTCACCAGAAGATTAAATTTCTTCATCTCCATTTCCAATTCCGGTTTTTCATTTTTGTTAAATACACAGGCAAATTCATCCCCACCAATACGGAAGCAGTTCCCTTCTGCATCAAATGCCTTACAGATACACTGATAACAATATTTCAGAGCTTCGTCACCGCTCTCATGCCCATACTGGTCATTGATACATTTCATATCATTCACATCAAAAAGCAAAAGTCCTGTTGTCTGGATTTCCACTTCCTGTTCTTCCAGATATTTCACTGTGTTTTCATATGCATTCCGATTCAGCGCTTCTGTCAGCATATCAATATTGGCCAGTTTCTTCAGATAGGTAATCTTCTCTTCATCCATTACCACCTTATAATACCGGATAACCTGAATCCAGATCAGCATAATAATAAAAACAATCGTTCCGACAGGCAGAAAAACTGATGTTTTCCGGAATCCTCTCGCATAGTAGGCCACCAGTTCCGTTGCACTGAAAATCATAACCATATACAAAGGAAATTTAAATTTCTGTGCAAATGGATTATCTCCTTTGCTCGCCTCATAGTGAATAGCTTTGAACACATATACCACATTCGCTGCCATAATCACATGGGTGACAGGCAATGTTGCAAAAATATCAATGATTCCCAGCATCTGCAGAAACAGAGTCAACCCCATATTAATCAGATAAGCCCAGGAGAACCACAGAAATCCTTTCCGGTATTTTGATCGCGAAATATCATATACAAACAGATTAAACGGCACCGGAAACAGATAAAAACTGAAAAAATCAACATAATACAGAGTTCTTCCGTCTGGAATCAGAAACTGAAGAAATCCGGACTGGCAGAGAGACCATACTGCTATTGTCAGCGAAAGAAGCCCAACACACCAGAAACCGCCGATTTCCTCCTGTTTCCTGCGTCTGAAAGTTGCAAAATGCAGAATCAAACTCAGAATACCGGCAAAAATAATAATACAGTTAATAATCAGAACCGGAAGAAAGCTTCGGAACAGTTCCATCACACATGCGTTTCTGCTTCCGTATTCAAAAACAGCCGTGTTTCCATAATATCCGTTATATACGGGGATAATCCGGACTTCCAGTGTTTTGCCTGCGCTGTCTCCGGGGATTTCTGCAAAATGCCACAAACTGCCGGGTGATTTCATAAAATCAGGAGCATTCTCCTCCCGGCCATATTGGTAAATTACCTCCTGATCCAGCAGCACCTCTACAATGGTATGCGTTGTTTTAAATAAAATCGTCTGAGGCTCCTCGAAATCCTCCGGCAAAACAATAATATGTATCAGGACACCGTCCTTTTTTTCCGTTTCACTGTCCAGTTTTACCGCGCTCTTCATCGACACCCTGCTGCTGTTTCCGCCAAAAGCACCGGAAAAGCATACCAGAAAAAGCAGAGCAACCCCAATAAATAAACAAAAAACAATCTCTGTTCTCTTTCCCTTATTCAAAAATAAACTCCTTCCACCTTATGTTTCAGGTATTTTTTTATAGTATAACTGATATCCCGTCAAATTCCAATACGAAAAATATACCTTGACATTTCATAGGTTATATATTATAGTGACAGTATCAGTAATAATTACTGTTTTTAGAGAAAGGAGGAGTGCCATGGCTGCTCTAAAGTACAGTCGTCAGAGAGAATCCATCAAAGAATTTCTTATGACACAGACCTCGCATCCGACAGCGGATACAGTCTACGAAAATATGAAGCAGATTTATCCGAATATCAGTCTGGGAACCGTTTACCGCAACCTCTCCCTCCTCACTGATCTCGGAGAAATCCGGAAGCTTTCAAGCTTCGGCGGTGCTGACCGTTACGATGGACGGATTCAACCGCACTGCCATTTTATCTGCACGGACTGCGGCAAAATCGTCGATATCGAAGCTCCAGATACCGGCAGTTTCCTGTCAGAAGTGCAGGAAGACTTCGCCGGAAAGATTACCGGTTATACTGCCAGATTTTTCGGAATTTGTGAAGAGTGTATGAAAAAGAAGGAAAATCAGGAAAATAGTATTGACATTTTACAAATAGTATGATATTTTAAAACAGTAATAATTACTATTATTAAAAACAAAAATATTTATATAAGAAAAGGAGATCATAACTATGGCAAAATGGGTATGTAATGTTTGTGGTTACGTTTACGAAGGAGAAGAAGCACCTGCTGCATGTCCGATCTGCAAAGCACCTGCTGAAAAATTCTCCAAACAGGATTCTGAAATGACATGGGCAGCTGAGCATGTTGTTGGCGTTGCTCAGGGTGTCAGCGAAGATATTCTTGCTGATTTAAGAGCTAACTTCGAAGGAGAATGCTCTGAAGTTGGTATGTATCTTGCAATGGCAAGAGTTGCTCACAGAGAAGGATATCCGGAAATCGGTTTATACTGGGAAAAAGCTGCTTACGAAGAAGCTGAGCATGCTGCTAAATTTGCTGAACTCCTTGGCGAAGTTGTTACAGACAGCACCAAGAAAAACCTTGAAATGCGTGTTGCAGCTGAGAACGGCGCTACTGCTGGTAAATTTGACCTTGCAAAACGTGCAAAAGCTGCTAACCTTGATGCTATCCATGATACTGTTCATGAAATGGCAAGAGACGAAGCTCGTCACGGCAAAGCATTCGCCGGCCTTCTGAAGAGATACTTCGGCTAATGAAATATTTCACGGTTTATTTCAGAAAATCAAGCATTTCCTGACATACCGGAAAAGAGGGGTTCAGGATTTTCCTGGACCTCTTTTGTAAAATATATATGAAAGAAGATATTTATTATGAAAATCAGACTTGATAAAGCAATTGTAGAATTTATTCCTGAAAATGATATCGAAACCGCAGAATTAAAAGCATTATGGGTAAGAATGGGCAACTGTGAAGGAAAAACGAAACAGCTTGAGCCTATGGGAGTTTATACTCCGGAAGATCCGGCTACAAAAAATGCAGCAAGATTCCATCTTGAAGGGCTCAGCGAAAAAGAACTGAAATCTATTCCGGCTTTCTTCGCACCGTATGACACAGACGTTTACTGTGCAACCTGCAATAAGACCGTATTTGTTAAAAAAGGTGACCAGATTCCGATCTGCTGCGGAAAACTTATGGAAATTATTGATTGATTTACTATAAAAGTCCCGGACAGCAGCCATGTGTCGGAGCATGCGAGCATGCTCCGACACATGGATATTGGACGGGCTACCCGTATGAGCAAGTAACGAAGTGAATTGCGAATACGGGGGGATTGCGTTTGCCATCGAATTTTATTATTG
>NZ_JBQHXR010000042.1:0-9407 GCF_052063365.1 Blautia sp. HCP3S3_G3
CTCAACGACATATGCGGTTTTCTGTGGTTTCTGTCATCTCTCATTGACGACCCGACTACTTTATCATATGTTCAGTCATTTGTCAACAACTATTTTTATTTTTCTGAAAAATTGCTAAATTGTGTCTTTTAGAAAAACAATTCTTTCTGACAGCTCAATTAGGATACCACAGGAGACCATGCATGTCAACAACTTTTTTCATTTTTATCTACATTTTTTCATGGCATAAACAAGACTCGTTTACATTTTTTTTTATCACCGGGCAGGTTATATTGATTCTACTACTTCTTCAGACAAAATCTTCATCTATGAAAAAGTACATCTCCATAGATTTATTAGTATGAAGCCATATATTTCATTACCATATTCAAATCTTTGTTTGTAAATCTTCTTATTATTTCCGGATCCCATCAATCAGATTGTAACTCATATCCAGAAAATCCAAAATCTTTGCCTTTTCTACTCTCCCATGTATTCTTTATTTTTCATAACTGTGAAAATACTAAACAGTTACAAATTGAACAAACACTACTCCTTAATTTATTGTTCATTAAAATACCCAATTACTGTTTAACATAAAAAGAAGAACCTATACCTTATAATTTTACATAAATCCTTCTTTCTCAAAGATCAAAGACGGTCAGGCAGACGGCTCCATCCAGATAATCATAAGCCAGAAAACATTAATTAAAATCCATTACCGGATACAACGAAACTTGCCTGAAATCCATCTATCTATTATTTATTACAATAGACTTTCGCAAAATTTTCGAGTACAATACTTTTCAAAACGAATATGCACAATTCAATCCGCTGCTTATTCCTAACCGGATCACTGCTTCGGTTAAATTCCAATCAATAAAGGGGAAGTATAAACATGATCAGAAAAGCAACAAAAGAAGATTTACAGGCTGTTAATGCTATTTACGATGACCTGCACACTGCAGAAGAAAACGGAACTGCTGTCATTGGCTGGATACGCGGAGTTTACCCCACAGCCGATACTGCAAAACAGGCTTTAAAGAACGGAGAATTGTTTGTAGAAGAAGACGGAGAAATTGTCGGAGCTGCCATTATTAATCAGAAACAGGTAGACTCCTACAAAGAAGGCAGCTGGAACTACGAGGCTCTTGATGAAGAAGTGATGGTTCTGCACACTCTGGTCATTTCCCCGAAAGCATCAGGCAAAGGCTACGGAAAAACCTTCGTAGATTTTTACGAAAAATACGCTCTCGCCCATAACTGCCATTATCTGCGAATGGACACAAATGCCAGAAATCGCACAGCCAGAACATTATATCGTAAACTTGGATATCAGGAAATCGGAATCGTTCCTACTGTGTTTAATGGAATTGAGGGAGTACAGCTGGTTCTGCTGGAAAAATACATATGAGAGAGAATTCTGCTTTGCCGGACGCTCTGCCTTCGACAGACAGCAGAAGTGCACTGAAAAGTCAAGATTGTGCTATTTTTATACAAAATGATGCAAGCATTTTTACCTGAAATACGTTATAATCCTTTTACTTCAAACTGTCTGGTTATTGATTTTTCGATGTACCAGACATCACTATACATACCAGGAGGTTTCACTCATGAACAGAAAATGGTGGCACGACAAAGTGGCTTATCAAATATACCCCAAGAGTTTTTATGATTCCAATGGCGACGGTATCGGAGATATCCCGGGAATCATCAGCAAGCTGGATTATCTGAAAGATCTTGGCATCGACATCATCTGGCTTTCTCCCTGTTATCGCTCTCCGCTTGCTGATCAGGGATATGATATCTCAGATTATTATGACATTGACCCTCGTTTCGGAACAATGGAAGATATGGATCGTCTGATCGCGGAGGCAAAAAAACGTGATATGTATATTCTCATGGATCTTGTAGTCAATCACTGTTCTGATGAACATGAATGGTTCAAAAAAGCCTGTGAAGATCCGGACGGAAAATACGGCAACTTCTTCTATCTCCGTGATAAAAAAGAGGGCGAGCTTCCTACGAACTGGCGCTCCTATTTCGGAGGTTCCGTATGGGAGGATCTTCCCGGAACCAACAAACAATATCTTCACCTTTTTCACAAAAAACAGCCCGATCTCAACTGGGAAAATCCGGAAGTCCGGGAAGAAGTATATAAAAACATCAACTGGTGGCTGGACAAAGGTCTGGGCGGCTTCCGCATAGACGCGATCATCAACATCAAAAAAGCTCTTCCTTTCCGTGATTATGAGCCTGACCGCGCAGATGGCCTGTCACATATCGACAAAATGCTGGAAGAAGCTTCCGGTATCGGAGATTTTCTCGGAGAAATGCGTGACAGAACATTCAAAAAATACGATGCCTTTTCTGTCGGAGAAGTGTTTAATGAAAAAGAAGATGAGTTGCCTGATTTTATCGGTGAAAATGGCTATTTCTCTACCATGTTCGACTTTAACGAAACCATTTTCGGATCCAGCCCGAATGGATGGTATGATGCTGCTCCCATCACACCGGATGATTACAAAAAATGCTGTTTTGAAACTCAGCGAAAGATCGGAGACATCGGCTTTGTTTCCAATATCATCGAAAATCACGATGAACCGCGCGGTGCCAGCCGTTACATTCCGGAAGGCGACTGTTGTCCCGAAAGCAAAAAAATGCTGGCTGCACTGAATTTCATGCTTCGCGGTCTGCCTTTTATTTATCAGGGACAGGAGCTTGGAATGGAAAATGTTCCTTTCTCATCCATTGATGAGGTAGATGATATTTCCTCTCTGGATCAATACAAAGTTGCTCTGGATGCAGGCTGTACAGAGGAAGAGGCATTAAATTCCATTCGCCGTTTCAGCCGTGACAATGCCCGTACCCCCATGCAGTGGACTTCTGAGGAAAATGCAGGTTTTACCACAGGAACCCCATGGCTCAAACCCAATCCCAATTATGTCTCCATAAATGCTTCCAGTCAGCTCGATGATCCTGACTCTGTACGAAGCTTTTACAAGAAACTGATTGCCCTGCGCAAGAACCCGGAATACAAAGAAACAATTGTTTACGGTACGCTGGAACCTGTATGGGAAGACCGGCACAATCTGATGGCATATTACCGCAAAGGTGATAAAACCCTGCTTGTCGCGGGTAATTATCAGCGTGAAGTGCAGTCCGTCACACTGCCGTCACCATACCGCAGAGTTCTCCTCAATAACTATCCGGATATTGAGACAGAAGATACAGTTATCACCCTTTATGGATATCAGGTATTGATTCTGGAGATGTAAAGCTTCCCTTTCACTCGTGCTGTTTCACATTTCCCTAGATAAGCCACGTTAATTACTTCACTGTTTCGCTGAGAATGTTTTTTCGAGAGTGCAATCGTAAAAACGCAGGCGTAGCGGGCTACGCTGAGGCTTTTACGATTGTGCTATCGGGAAAACAGACCAGCGAAACATGCTGTTAATTAACATGGATTATACTAGTATAAGCCACGATAAATACCTTATTGTTTCGCCGGTTATACCAGTGTTTTATCGTAGCTTATACCAGCAATATCTTCTCCGCATGAAACAGTTCCACCTCTTTTTCCTGATGCGTGGAAAACAACAGAGTACGGTCTCTTCGATATTTCAAAATAAAAGAAATAACCTGATTCCTGGTAGTTTCATCAAGACCGGTGAGAGGTTCATCCATCACGATCACATCTGAATCTGCCAGCATAGCCCTTGCAATCGCTGCTCTTCTCTTCATACCACCGCTGAACTCTCCGGTTTTCTGATCAAGAGATGCTTCCGGCAAAATTTCTTTCAGGATTTCCCTGATTTTTTCCGGATTCTGCGGTTTTCTTTGTACCACTTCCACATTTTCTGCGGCAGTCAGAAATTCAAACAGCCGGTTTTCCTGAAAAACTGCGGAAAACCTTTTTCCGGAAAAACCTTCCACCGTCCCGCTGTCTGCTTTTACAATGCCAAGCAGAATATGCAGCAATGTTGTTTTGCCGCACCCGGAAGGCCCCATCAGCGCATATACATTACCTTCTTCCAGAAAAAGATTCAGCTTTCTAAGAACAATATGTTCTTCATAACATTTTGAAAGATTTATGATCTTCACTTTGTCTCTTCCCCTTTCAGAGTTTTTCCGCCAAACAACCTGAGAATCCTCAGAAATCCTTTTTCAAACAGCATGCTTAACAAAATAATCACAAGCGTCCAGGCAAACAGGCTGTCTGTATTGAGATAAATCTTCGCCATATAAAGCCGTTCTCCGATGGAATGTCTCGGAATGCCGATGATTTCTGCCGCGACTCCGGATTTCCATCCCATTCCAAGTGCGACCCGTGCTCCGCTCATCAGGAAAGGCAGAAATGCCGGCCTGTAAATATAGAGAAATTTTTTCCATAAACTCATCCCGAAAACACGGGACATTTCCAGCATCCCTGGATCCACATATTCCAGTCCCTGCCCCATGTTCACATAAATAATCGGAAATACCATAAGAAAAACAATAAAGAGCGACAGTTTTTCCGAACCTGCCAGTATCAGAAGCAACACTACAAAAGATGCCACCGGAACAGACTTGGCAAGCTGAACTACAGGATCCAGAAGAAGTTTCAGCCATTTTACACGAAAAGTAATTCCAGCCATCGCTACAGCGCTTCCAAATGCCGCCAGAAATCCTGCCATAATTCTCAAAGCAGAATTTCCAATGGAAATCCAGAATTCCATTCCGTGCATCTGTTCCCATAGTGAGCGCAGCATGTCTGCCGGTCCCACGAATACCAGAGAATCTTTCATAATCACTGAAACTATCTGCCATACACAAAGCCAGAAAAAAATCGCTACTGTTTTTTTACCTGTGTCTTTCTTATTTTTCATAAACATCTCCCGCTGCTGTTCAAATCAGTATTTTTTCTGAAATCCCGGTACCTTTCCAACTTATTCTTTCCGGAAATTTCCCTGTTGATCATTCAGAAAAGGAGGGGCATGATCTGTCCCTCCTGCATTCTGCTTAACCATATTTTTCTGTCTGTTAATCTTCTGTTTCTGTATAATAGAAATCATCGCCCGGAAGACTTCCTCCAATGGATTCCGGATTCTGTTCCATCAGAACTTCCAGATACCCGCCAAGAGCAGTTTTCATTTCTTCACCGTCCAGATATTTCAGATTACATTTCGGAATTGCCGCTTCTGCGATTGGTGCTTTTTCCACAATACCGGCTGCTGCTACCAGCTCTGCTGTCTTTGCCGTATCTTCCTCAGCGAACTCAATGGAATCTTCATGCTCATCCAGAAATTCCTCGATTACTTCCGGATTTGCATCAATATAATCTTTCTTCGCAATAGTTACACCTGTTACCAGAGTACCTTTACCGGTTTTGTCCCATTCCTGGGTCAGGTCACAGACTTCTTTCAGATTTTCGTTCTGCTTGCAGGCTGCAGTTGCAAATGGCTGCGGAAGAATTCCGATTGCGCTTTCATCCTGTGCCAGAACAGAAACCACTTCTGTAGCCTCAGATTTAAATTCCACTGTCACATCATCCTGCGAAATCCCGTTCGCTTCCAGCAAATAATTCAGCACATATTCCGGTGTCTGACCTTTACCTGTAGAGTAAATGGTTTTTCCCTTCAGGTCTGCCACACCGGCAATACTTTCATCCGCTGTTACGATATACAGAACACCGAGAGTATTCACATCAATAACCTGAACTTTTCCCTCCGTCTTGTTATACAGAATACTTGCAATGTTTGCCGGAACCAGTGCAATATCAAGATCTCCGGATGTAAATCCGGCAGATACTTCATCAGCTGCTGCCATCATCTCAAAAGTAAACTGCACATCCTCGTCGTCCTCTGTTTCTGCTTCATTCATAAAACTTACAAGCCCCATAGATGTTGGTCCCTTCAGAGAACCTACACGCGCAGTATCCTGTGCCAGCGCAGTAACCGATGTTCCTGCAAGCATGGAAACAGACATTGCGACAGCGGCAAAAAGCATCATTTTTTTCTTCATAAGCAATACCTTCCTTTTCTGAATTGTGTAAATAATTCTGATTACTTACTGATTTATTCTATTATAGCATTGCGCCAAAATGGTTACAACCGAAACTTTACCGAAATCAAACACTTACACAAATCACACATGAATCTGTCTGCTTAGCTGTATGGATTACTCCTTTGTATCAACTACTCCTTCGAATTAATTACAAGAATATGACTTTTGATCAATGCGGGTCTTAATGCATTGTAAATAATTGCAACCAGAATGACTGATACAATCGCATTGATCAGCGTGGCAACTGCACTCATTTTTGCCAGAGCCTCTGCGAGTTTCTGCGGCTGTCCCAGAATAAACTGTTTGTAAAAATATCCAACAATCGGATCTGCAATTACATTAAAAGCAAGTCCTGCTATGGAAGCAATCAGGCTCCATTTAAAGACATATTTTCTGTCTGTACTCTCATTGATTTTTGCAATTTTGTGAGCAACAAGTCCTGTGATCAGTCCGATGCAAAGTTTTAAAACAAATGTTTTCGGCGCTACCGTAATATACACCGGATCCATAAGGTCCGCAATCGTCATGCCCACGGCACCGGCAAGCCCTCCATACCATCCGCCAAGCAGCAGCGCTCCCAATACACAGAACGCATTTCCAATATGTAAGGAAGTCGCATCTCCGCCAGGTACCGGAATCTTAATCTGTAAAAATGTAAAAGCAACATAGCATAAAGCAGCCAGAAGAGCTGTCTGTGCAAGTTTTGAAATAGTACTGTTTTGAGTATTCATAATAATTTTCCTCTCTCTCTCAATAATGCCGTTATCATACGCGAGAACTGTCCTTTTTACAATACACAATTTAAATTATTTTTAACAGTCCAGTTTATCTATCTATTTTATACATCCCTGTTTGTTTATCTATTTTATGCAATCCCGTTTATTTATCTATTTTACAACCCGGTTTGTTCATCTATTTTATACAATCCCGTTTATTTATCCTTGCGGTAGTTTCACAAAACAGTTATAGTATAACTACATAAAAACACCGCTCAAAATATCAGAACCATCATTTCTAAGGATGCGTCCCCGCTCTTCATTCTGATATTTCCTATTAACAGCCATAAAAGGAGTTTCCAATGATAAAAACTGTTATTTTTGATATCGATAATACATTATATAGCTATGACACAGCTCACATTTATGGAATGGAAGCGCTTGTCCGATATTGCCAGGACGCCTTTCACCTGCCGCAGGACTCCATTCTTCGTTGTTATGACCGTGCACAAAACATTATGATGCAGCGCATCGGAACAGATACTGCAGCCATTCACAGCCGGATGCTGCGCTTTCAGTGCATGACCGAATTACTCTCTCAGCCGCTCTTTCCTCATGTGGAAAATATGTATCACGCCTACTGGGATACCCTCATCGACCATTCCCAGCCATCTCCAGGCGTTCTCAGGCTCTGCTCGGAGTTAAAGAAAAGACAGATCCGCATTGGTATCGGAACTGACATGACAGCTTCTATTCAATATGAAAAGATTAAAAAACTGGGTTTTGTACCGTATATTGATTTTATTGTCACAAGCCAGGAAGCCGGTGTCGAAAAACCGCATCCTCATTTTTTTGAACTCTGTGTGGAAAAATCAGAATGTAAACCGGAAGAATGTGCTTTTATCGGGGATAACCTGATCAAAGATGTAAAAGGAGCCAGTGATTGTGGACTTCTCGGAATCTGGTACAGCCAGGAAAAAACTCCCAATAAAGAAATAAACAATCCAACCATCATTTCCTATGGTGATCTGGAACATTTCTTTCAGATATGTAAACTTGTCGAGTGAACATTGTTCTCCTCTATAAAATGATAATCTGATATAAAAAGGGGCTATGTTTTTTCACAGCCCCCTCCGCCTGCAGCGGATTGCTTTAGCAATATAATTCCTCTCCGCCGCAGTGCGATTCCGCCCCGGAGGGCTTTTTTATTCCATTATATAATCTGTTTTCTCAAAGGGTATTTCAAAGGTACCGCAGGCTTCCGCAAAACTATCAGCCCCTCTCGGTCCGTACAAAGGAACACAGGCAAAATCCTGACATGTAAAGAATCCAAGAACGGCCTGCGTTATCGTAATATGATATTTCTCCGCAATTTTGATCATCTGGTCTTTTACTTTTTCATTTTCCTCCGTATAATATTCCGATTCCCGCACAGCTTCCTCTCCAAGCGCGATCCATTTGTTAAAAGCACCGCTGCAAAGTCCCATATATGGCATAGCAAGATTCCTGGGATTTTCTCTGTGATAGGCAAGCATTTCCTGGTCCATCAGAACAAGTGTATCATCTGCCGCCGGGCGTTTGTGCATACTTCCCACATTATAATACATTTCATTTGCCGCAAAACCACGGTATCCCATTTTTCTGCAGTATGCATCCGCTTCTTTCATTCTCTCAGTGGTCCAGTTGGAACATCCATAGTATCTAATTTTTCCTGCTTTCACAAAGCTCTCCATGGTATCGATCAACTCTTCCACGGTTCTTGTCCGGTCATCTCTGTGATAAAAATAAAGATCGATCCAGTCTGTCTGCAGGGCTTTCAAAGAAAGATTCAGATCATATTCCATCTCCTCTTTTGACAGACGGCTTTTATGAAGATCAATGTCTTTTGCACGCATATCCGGATGACCGCCTTTCGTTACAAGCACAATTTCATTTCGTTTATTGCTTCTGGAAAGCCACTCTCCCAATACTCTTTCACTTCTTCCAACTTCTGTGGGAACCCAGTCGGAATATACTCTCGCAGTATCGTAAAGATTCCCCCCAAGATCAAAAAATGCATCAAATACTTCATCCGCATTTTTCCCTTCCCATTTCAGCCCGGCATTTACACAGCCGCACCCCATAGATGATACTGACAAATCGGTTTCCGGAATTCTGATTCTTTTCATGTTTTCTGTTTCCTCCTGAAGTATTTTCTATATTCCAAAGCGTGTTTAAAAATTGCTTTCTGTTATATGTATATGTTTTAGAGTGTGTTTGAATTTTCAAACACGCTCTAATCCTTAAACGATTATTTTCTCTGCCTTTTCATCAATGAAACTACACGATGCCCAAACATTTCTCTTTTCTTATATTTTAACCGTTCTTCGTGTGAATTACCAGAGCATGTTTGAAAATGCAAAGCATGTTTTACATGCACAAAAAGAATCCTGAAAAGCAGGATTCACCATCTGCGGTGGATTACTTTAGCAATATAATTCCTCTCCGCCACAGTACGATCCTACCCGGAGGACTTTTTGCATCATAGGAAAATACAATACACCTTCCTTTTTAACAAAAAAAATAACAGCTGTCTCCAGCTGTTTTCTTTCCTTGCATCTTCAAAACTACATACATGTCTGACATTTCCCTGAAAATCTCTTAACCTTGCTTTTGGACAAGCCCTCG
>NZ_JBQHXR010000043.1:0-8377 GCF_052063365.1 Blautia sp. HCP3S3_G3
CGTTTTTACTGTTTTTGGTTCATCGAACCGTTCTTTTGAATGTAAAGAATTTTCGAGAATCGTATGTGTTTCACTGTTTAGTTATCAAGGTCTCTGTCTCGCGACAGCTTTATTAGATTACCACATCTTCCAACACTTGTCAACAACTTTTTTCAAGTTTTTTGAGGTTTTTCTCAACGACATATGCGGTTTTCTGTGGTTTCTGTCATCTCTCATTGACGACCCGACTACTTTATCATATGTTCAGTCATTTGTCAACAACTATTTTTATTTTTCTGAAAAACTGCTAAATTGTGTCTTTCAGAAAAACAATTCTTTCTGACAGCTTGGTTAGAATACCACAGGAAAACATGCATGTCAACAACTTTTTCTATTTTTTTCCATTTTTTCTTTTTTTCTTTTGAAAATCACTAAAAACATGTGCCCCGTAAATCATTGAGAAAGAACCCTGCCCGTAGTTTTCTTTTGTATCCCAATACATCATTTTCGAAATAACGATACCAAATAACTTGCCTATTTCTCCGATTGCGCATGATACAAAAAAATCCCGCAACAGAGGTTCATTGCTTGAATCCTCCGGCTGGATTTTTTTAATGTCGTTCTTTATTATTCTTTAATTTCAAAATTTATTCAGCATCTTCCTCTGCGGTTTCTTCTGCTGCAGCATCTTCCGTCTCAGCTTCTTCTGCTGTCTCTTCTGTCACTTCTTCTGTTTCAGCTGCATCTTCAGCATCCTCAGATTCTTCGAACGGAATAACTGCTCCATCATATGTCTCATTGATGTAGTTTTTGATTTCATCAGATTTCAGCACTTCAATAAGGGCTTTGATCGGTTCGCTTTCTTCATTTCCTTCTTTTACAGCAATGACATTCACATAAGTTTTTGCTGCTTCAGAATCAGATTTTTCGTATGCGAGTGCATCTTTTGCTACAGAGAAGCCGGCTTCCAGAGCATAGTTTCCGTTCAGTACCACATATGCGGTTTCATTGGCAACACGTGCAACCTGAGCAGCTTCCAATTCAACGATTTCCACATTGTATGGGTTCTCTGCGATATCATTAACAGTTGCTGACAGACCTGCATCTTCTTTCAGAGTGATGATGCCGTTGTCCTGCAGAAGAAGAAGTGCTCTCGCCTCATTGGTAGTGTCATTCGGTACTGCAATAGAATCTCCCTCAGCGATGTCATCAAGGCTGGATTTGGTTCCCGGATAAATTCCGAACGGCTCATAGTGAATACCACCTGCGTTTACCAGATGTGTGCCTTTTTCTTCATTAAAGCTTTCCAGATATGGAATGTGCTGGAAGTAGTTGGCATCAAAGTCGCCGCTCTCTACCACTTCGTTTGGCTGTACATAATCATTAAATACGGTAACTTCCAGTTCATAACCCTTCTCTTCCAGAAGTGGTTTTGCCTGCTCAAGAATCTCCGCATGCGGTGTAGCAGATGCTGCTACAGTGATGGTTGTGTCCTCTTCTGCAAAAACATTGAAGCTGAATGAGCTTAATACCAGAGCTCCTGTTAATGCTGCTGCAACTAATTTTTTCATAATATGTTCCTCCATTTTTCTTTATATTTTTATTTTTTATTGTTTACTTTTTATTATTTTCTCTTATCCAGCCGGTTGGCAATTGCCATACCTACTGACTGGAATACCTGTACCAGAAGTACCAGAAGCACTACCGTAACAACCATGATATCTGCCTGATACCGATAATATCCGTACCGGATCGCAATATCTCCGAGACCGCCTCCGCCGATACATCCTGCCATTGCAGAATAACCGAGAATCGTGCCTACCGCAATGGTCGCTCCTGTAATCAGAGAAGTCCTTGCTTCCACCAGAAGCACCTTCATCACAATCCGAATATCACTGGCCCCCATGGATCTGGCTGCCTCGATTACCCCATTATCTACTTCTTTCAGCGAAGATTCCACCATTCGTCCAATGAACGGAATCGCAGCTACAACCAGCGGGACAATGGTCGCAGATGAACCATAGCTCTTTCCGATGATAAATCTTGTAAACGGCTGGATCAGAATCAGAAGAATCAGAAACGGTACACTTCTGACAATATTTGCGATCACATCCAGTACTTTATACAGAACTGCATTTGGCCTCAGCCCTTCCTTATCGGATACTGCCAGGAGCACTCCCATAGGAATTCCGAAAAGATATCCGATCAGGGTAGATACCAGAGTCATGTACAGGGTCTCGCCGATTCCCTTAATGATCATACTGATCACTTCTTCAGTCCACATAATCATTCGCCTCCCCCACTGCAAGTCCTCTTTCTCTCAGATATGCCTTCATTGCCTCCACATTCGTGCTGTCTTTGGCAAATTCCAGAATCATTTCTCCCTTGGCAACACCGCCGACATTCTTGGTATCCGCTTTGAGAATGTTCACCGGTTCATGGAAAGTAAGAACCAGATTGGCAATCACCGGCTCAAAGGATGAGTTTTCTGAAAAGACGATTCTTATGATCTCACCGCTTCTAATCAGCGGCTGAACTCCAATTTTTCCATCCTCTGCACCAGAACCGATATCCTTGCGGATCAGCTCTTTGGCAACTTCGGATTTCGGATTGCTGAAAATATCCGACACAAGTCCGGTCTCTACAACCTGGCCTTCTTTCAGGATTGCTACATGATTACAGATTTCACGTACTACCGCCATCTGATGTGTAATCACAACAATGGTAATACCAAATTTCTGATTGATATCCTTCAAAAGTTCCAAAATGGATGAGGTCGTCTGGGGATCCAGAGCGCTGGTAGCCTCATCACAGAGAAGAATCTTCGGATCAGAGGCAAGAGCTCTCGCAATCGCGACTCTCTGTTTCTGGCCCCCGGAAAGCTGTGCCGGATATGCATTCTGCTTATCGCTCAACCCGACAATTTCCAGAAGCTCTGCTGCACGCCTGCGTGCCTCCGCTTTTTTCTTGCCCTGTATATACAATGGAAAACATACATTTTCCAAAACTGATTTCTGCATCAGCAGATTGAAATGCTGGAAAATCATTCCAATCTCTTCTCTTTGTTTCCTCAACTCCTTCTCCGAAAGATCTCCCAACGCCTTGCCGTCGATCAAAACGCGGCCCTGTGTGGGAACTTCCAGAAAGTTCATACATCGTACCAGCGTGCTCTTTCCTGCTCCGGACATTCCGATGATGCCGTAAATGTCGCCTGAATCAATAGCCAGACTGACATTCTTCAGTGCATCTACCGTTCCATCCTTGGAAAGAAAGGATTTGCACACATTTTCAACTACAATTCCTGACATGTCTTCACCTCTAAAATTCTCTTCGATCGATATGGATACTATAGCACGATTTTCTGCAAAAGTATAATTCATAAAAAATACTGCTGGTTATAGGTTTTAACTATAAGTCACTCTTCACAGAAATACACCTCGCGGAATATTTCCGGCTGGCTAGCCGTATACCTTATCCTTATAACGGGAAATTTCCTCCAGATATCGCTGTCCCAGAGGACTGATGGTAACGCCCTTACGCACGAGATACCCGATCGACATCACTTCATCTGATCTCAGCTTCACTGCACAGTAATCCGTCCCGTTCAGTTCCTCGCAGATAATACCGGAACAAAGAGTATATCCGTTCAGCCCCACCATCATGTTCAGAACCGTGGCTCTGTCATCCGCTTTGATCAAACGTTTATACTCATAGGTACTCAGCACCTCTTCTGCAAAATAAAAGGAATTATATGCCCCCTGATCAAAAGACAGGCAGGGATATTCCCGCAGTTCTTCCAGCGCAATTTCCTCCCGTTTTGCCAGAGGATGTCCCTTCCACATGTAAACATAAATGCTGCATTTCAATATCTCATGAAATTCCAGCTGAAATTCATGAAATAATTTCATCAGAACGTTACTGTTAAAATCATTCAGATATAAAATACCGATCTCGCTTTTGAAATTCTTCACATCCTCGATCACTGTATAGGTTTTTGTCTCATGAATGGCAAATTCATATTCATCCATGCCAAACTGTTTTACCAGCTCCACAAAGGCATTTACCGCAAAGGTATAATGCTGGGTAGAAACACTGAATTTCTTTTTGCCCTGTTTTTTGGATACATATTTTGTCTCAATCAATTCGTACTGCTCTACTACCTGCCTGGCATAACCGAGAAATTCCTCTCCCTCAGGTGTTACAGAAATTCCCCTGTTGGTCCTGCGGAAAAGTTCTACCCCGATTTCTTCCTCCAGTTCCCTGACTGATGCCGAAAGGCTTGGCTGTGAAATGAACAAAGTCCTCGCCGCTTCGTTCATGGAATTGGAATTTGCTACTGTGATCACATATCGCAGCTGCGCAAGTGTCATAACTGCTCTCCTTCTGTCATTTTGTCATTCTGTGCTTCTGCAATTCGTTGCTCTACATCTTCTCCATTCTATCATCTTCATCCTCATACTTCCACCCCAAATCTCCAAAACTTTCAAATTATAACCAAAAACTCTATTTGAAATCAAACTTTTCTTGTAAAAAATATGAATTTCTGTTTAAATTTCCCGTGACAGATGATATAATAGACACATAAAAAAGAACCGCACAGTTGTTTCGGTTCTTCAGGAGAAGGAGGTTGTCATATGGAATCGAAGATGTTCAAAATTTACGCGCGCAATGATGAGCGTATTCAGCTCAAAGTCTTCCCGGGACATTTTGCTACCCCCCAGTCGCATATTACGCACTATCTGGATATCACCACCATGAAGTCCCGCTGTTCCGAAGCAAGAAGAATCGCCCGGGAACTTTCCCGCAACTACGAAGCAAGTATTCCCATTGATACCATTGTCTGCATGGATGGACTGGAAGTCGTTGGTGCTTATCTGGCTGATGAACTGACGAAAGCCGGCGTTCTTTCCATGAACGCTCACCAGACCATTTACATTACTTCACCGGAATACAACAATGTGGGACAAATGATTTTCCGTGACAACGTCCAGATGATGATCAAAGACAAAAACATCCTCATTCTCAACGGATCTGTAACCACCGGTGAAACCCTTTCCCGTGCAGTATCAAGTATTCTGTATTACGGCGGGCAGATTCGCGCAGTCGCTGCAATTTTCAGCGCAGTCAGAAGCGTAGCCCAGCTTCCGGTTCATTCCATCTTCCATCAGAAGGATATCCCGGATTACGGCACCTACCGCGTACATGACTGTCCTTTGTGTAAAAATAAGCAGAAGCTGGACGCAATCGTCAACGGCTTCGGTTATTCGAAAATATAAATTTGCCACTTTCCTTTTAAACCTTTTATAACCTTTTATGCAGGAAAAGCTCTCGCAGCGTGCATGATCCGCCTTATGTCACGGCAGACCGTCACGCCGGGGGCTTTTTCTGCAGTTATCTCCATTTGCTGTACAGTTACTTATTTTTTCTTGTCAGAAGCCACCCGCTTGTCAGCGCCGTAAATGGTGCAACTGTCACCAGCCCGAAACTTCCCACAACGGTATCCAGAATTTCCGCAGATACATATTTATAGTTCAGAATATTTACCACAGGTGTGCCCTGTGCCATAAATGTCATCAGAAGTGCGATGTATCCTCCGGAATATGCCAGAAGCAGCGTGGTCGTCATAGTTCCCATAGCAGCTCTTCCCACATTCATACCGGAACGTGCGGCTTCCTTCCAGCCAATTTCCGGTTTTTTCTGTATCACTTCATAAACTGCAGAGGTAATATCTACCGAAAGATCCATCATAGCCCCGGATGCTCCGATAAAAATACCACTCATAAAAATTTTAGTCAAATTCAGATCCTGATAGCCGGAATACAGCAGACTTTCCGAATAGGACATCACCGCCCCATGGATTTTAAACGCATCTGTAAACACACATCCGATCACACAGGTCACAAGAACACCCAAAAGTGCGCCGCTGCTGGCAGCAATGGTTTTTCTGTCAAATCCGTATACCAGAAAAATAATCAAAACTGTCAGAAATGCGGTGATCAAAATCCCGCACCAAATGGGATTGACCCCTCTCAGATATGCGGGAACCATAATTTTCCAGATAGTAAGAATTGTAATCAAAAAGGAATATACTGCGCGAAATCCTGGTCTTCCCGCAAAACAGATCAGAAGCACGATGAACATCAGTCCCAGAATCAGTTCTTTATTCAGTCTGAAATGGTCTGACATCACAACTGACAAAATCTCGTCACCGGAATAGCTGATCACTACCAGCGCCACATCACCCGGTTCATACATTTTGTCAGATTCCAGAGAACCGCTGAGCATATTAACGCCTTTGCTCTGCTGCCCTTTAAATCGACCTCCCAGAATTTCAAGCTGGCAGTACTGTTCCCCCGACTGGATCAGCCCGGAGCTTCTCACTGTACTCTCATCTGTAGAAAGAACTTTTGCCTTTACTTTATCTGTTCCTTGATAAATAGCAGCATCCTCATAGCCCGTCGGAAGGGCTATGAGGATGAAAATCAAGAGGATTGCCAACAAAGAAACAGCATTCTTTTTCAGCTTATTTCCCATGTCTTATTCTACTCCTGTAAGAGCTGCCAGTTTGTTGTAGATATCTGTATTGTCATAATATCCGTCAAAATCATCCTGTCCTGCTCCCATTGCAAGTACTTCTACCGGAAGTCCTGTATGTGCATAAGAGGAGAAGCTGATACCGGATTTGTTATTCAGGATGTGAGTAATGGTTACAGTAAGCGGTTCATAGCTTCCATAGAGAAGATATTCCTCCTGTCCAAACTCTTCCTCATCACCGGTACGTGACATCGTCTCATCATAAGCTGCTTTTAATTTATTGTATTCGTATTCAGTCATTACAAGAGAACCTGTCTCATCAGATTCCGGATGTAAATCTGCGCTGTCTGCCTGTGTTGTCGTCTCTGCCTCGCCCTGCGGAGCCTGAAGTCCGAACAGTTCTGTAATGTCTGCCATCACTGTATCAAAGTCTGTTTTGTTTTCTTTGTAACCTGCTACATAATCAGAATCAAATTTTGCATAGGACATCTTCTGATTGCTGATATTGGTAAGGAATGTATCATAATCTGTACCTGCAAAACCAATTGTCAGACCACCGGTCTCATGGTCACCGGTCACAAGGATCAGCGTTTCATCCGGATGCTCATTATAAAACTCAATTGCTTTGCCTACTGCATCATCAAGTGCAAGTGTATCGGTAATAGTTGCTGCCGCATCATTTGCATGGCAGGCCCAGTCAATTTTACCGCCTTCTACCATCATGAAAAATCCGGTATCATTGTTCAATACTTCAATACCTTTTTCCACATAATCTGCAAGACCCCACTCGCCTTCTTCCAGATCCATTGCATAACTCATGGAATCACTGTCTGCAAGTGTCTCATCGATCACGATTGCTTTGCCGTCTTCAGCGGTCAGAGCTTCTGCTTCTGCCTGTGTTTTGACAACCTTATAACCTGCTTCTTCTGCCAGTTCGTACAGATCTGTTTTATCGCCTTCATCACCTGTTGTTTTTTTCAGACCGCCGCCTGCAAAATAATCAAAACCGCTGTCGATCATTTCCTGACCAATCTCATAGTAGCTGTTTCTGGATGCCTGATGTGCATAAAAAGCAGCCGGTGTGGCATGGTTCAGGTTTACGGAAGAAAGAATACCAATCTTGTAACCAAGCTGATCTTTCAGCTTCTCTGCAATTGTTTCGTACGGAGTTTCCATCTTCTCGTCCATGTTGATTGTTCCGCTGTAGGTCTTATGACCTGTAGCGATAGATGTTGCTGTGGAAGCAGAATCCGGACAGAAAGATGTGCTGTCATAAGTCTGAGCGGAACCTGCTACAGGAAGGCTCATCATGTTCAGATTACTCTGGCTTGTAAGGATTTCATCTCCATCATCTGCCATTGCACTCAGATAATAGTTTGTGGTCTGGATCTGCGGATAGCTCATTCCATCACCGATAAAAAGGAAAATATATTTCGGTGCTGCCGCCTCTTCTGCTGCCATAACATTCTGCGGTGCTGCTGCAGGTACCATCATTGCTGCTGCTAATAATAATGCGCTGATTTTTTTTGCTTTCATAAACTTTTTACTCCTTCTTTTTTGCTTTCGCTTTGATTCGGGATTTCGTTTTTACAGGCATTATCTTAAAAGCGCATTATCAAATTCTTTTACCGGGTTTCGTTAATTCCCAGTTAATTTTTCCGGTAAATTGTTAAATTGTTGAATAACAATAACCAAAACATGCTTTTCATGTTTCATTCAAGGAATTACAGTGAGGGGTAATGAATTATAGAGTGCTTTAGTTAATTACAGCGGGTTTTAATGAATTAGACGTTAGTTCTGTATTAATCCGTGGGGATTTTTTGCGTTTGGTTGTGCTATGGTTTTCACCGGAACTTCCGTTCAG
>NZ_JBQHXR010000044.1:0-8120 GCF_052063365.1 Blautia sp. HCP3S3_G3
TTATAGGAGTATATTTCCGGGATGTTCAACAGGGCGGAAAGGATGCACTGAACTAGCGGAAGTCCTGCTCAAAATGTCCGTGCAGTGTGCACTCACTGAACGGTATATACACAAATTATTATTGCTATATTCGCTAAAATATTTGACTATTCTCTCCCTATACTATATCTTCACTTTTAAAAAGAGAGCCATTTTACCCTTATTTTTCGCGGAAAAATGACTCTCTCAAAATAATCGAATCTATATAATTTGTAACTATTGCACAATTATTTCTTTTTATTTTTGGTCGTTTCTAATAGTCTTATAGAACATCTTTCGTTGCCACAAGTTTTTGCATTTCCTGTAGCCAGAAATTTTTTGCCACACATCTTGCATTTTTTTATTTTTCTGTCTTTGTTATGCTCCCAAAGATCATACAATGGATTACTGGATTCAACAGTAAATAAGACCTTACTGTCCTCTCCACCTGGAACATTTTTTAGATAAATCTTATCATATGTTGTTCCTTTTTCAATCTTGATATAGTCCTTTTTTTGAAGCCAATTCAAGCCTTTTTTCGTGCAATCAGAGTCAATCATCCGGTCAAAAGTAGCACATGTAAGCTTATTCTTTGTGCCGTGATAAATCCGAATATATTCTGCATCATAATTATCATGTTTCTTTTTAAATCTTTCTAAAAAAACATATAGCAGGAACATGATATATTTATCATTACTTCTGCTTCCAATGGTACGAACATCCATCAGATAATCATACACATCTTTTGTGATCGGTATTAACCTTAATTCTTCCTGTTCTTTCTTTACTTTTTCACGGCTTTCAATTACAGCTTTCTCTTTTTCTTCCGAAGAGATATATACATCTCTTTTTATCGGAATATCAACATCATCTTTGACATTTTCACATAAATTCTGATATAAAATATCTCCAAAACAATTCCAAAGGATATCTTTTTTATCACTCTTATTTTCTCCTGTATGATACTCTATATCAACCAGATAATTAGCAGCTGTCTTTCTATCTGAGATAATTTCTTTAATTTTTGCCATACAATAGATATTAAAAATTTGCTGGACTGCTTCTTCAGTATCCATATCATCCTTAACTTTTTTGTACAGATTTTTCAACTCACTTTTTAGCTCCATGATAAGAGTACGAAGATTTTTATACTCGGATGACTGCCGTTTAACTTTTATCTTTGTATCCATTAACATCTCGGAAATAAATTTTTCTTCAGTGGAATAATCAACTTTTGAAATACCTTTGCTTGTATGGCTACCAACATATTTACTTATCCTGTCACAATTACTTTTTTCGTTATAATCCTGACAAGCTTTTTTCTTTTTGTCTTTAGCATACCGGAAGAACCATGGGCATCTTTCATCTTTGTATTTACCATATTCCTTTGTATACTGCTTTAAGTTCATTGCTTTCTGAGTTTTAAAGTAATCAATGACAAAATTATTGAAAGCACATAGCACTCTAACCATCTTTATATCTGGCTCATTTTCAGAATTAAAAATCTTAGTAACACTATTGGAAACATATCCAATATTTTCATTGTCAAAAAAGCTACTTGTCAAACAGGTCATAATTGCTTTATGCGATATAGGCGCAGGCTCCGCTTTGGTCATATCATAGTATAACGGATATTGGTTCCTGTTGAGTAAATCCAAGAAGGATTTATCATGGACATTGCAAATATGGTCTCCATCCCAATCAGCCATAATCGCCTTTGAAATTAAGTCATGCGAGCTTACCACTGTATCATTACCACTAAACCATTCATTGCAACCATCTGAGCGCAATACTTTTCTTATAGCATGTTCACAATCTGACAAATGCGGATATCGGAGGCAACAGGTTTCATTAATCTCAGGCTTATCATCGTAGTAATGACTGAAAATATATCCTTCTGGGAGTAACCCTTTGGGTACATCCTCTCCCAGAAACAGCCACTCACAGAAAGCAAACAAATCAGGACATATGTAACTCCATGTACCGTCTAAAATCAGTTTGCATCCTTGTGCTTGTTTTCGCGCCGATAAAAAAGCACTTTTCATAGTCTTTTGCACATGAATGTCATTTAACATATCAGGATATTTGAGGATTGCAGCGTGAAAAGGTGATAATACATTTTGAAATACTGTTTTTTGGATGTTTTCTCCAGATTCGGACTCTATCTCTATCTCATCAGCTTCCAGTTCAATTCCCATTAATTTGAGTGCCACCTTAGGATCAGTCTTTGCTTTATTAATATAATCAATTGTTTTTTGTGTTACTTTCTCAATAGCATCATCTGTTAAGTTCTCTCTGGGGATGGTCTGGAATGGCTGGTATGCAACTCTGACTTCATCCTTTGATGTATGGGCACAATTATTAATTGTAATAGATAAACCTGATTCTTTGAAACATCTTCTGTATTCTTCCATGCTATCATAGTATTTTCGCATCTTTAACTGGCTGTCTGTCAGAATCATTTTAGCGTTCAAAAATTCATCTACACTTACTGGATTGTCCCATGCATCTTTCATATGTATATCAGACAGCTTATCATTAAATACTTTGATAAATCTATGAAAATCAAACGGGAACACAGCACCTTTGAGAAATCCACCTCTAATCTGACAACTACAAGGTAACACTCCTGGAAGAAAAAATCCGGCTCCATCCATATGTGCAATGTCAATTTCTTTTTCTGTAGGCTGTATGTCCATTGTATTTATATCAAGAAAATTTACCATACCTTTTACTACAGTCTGGAAATCTGAAACAATAATCACATCATCTATGCTTATATCTGTATCTATTTCTTTACTATTGGAAATACTTAATGCTTTCGCAGAAAAGAACTTACCCATATTAATACCGCCCTTTTCATTGATTCGTTCCTCTGTCAGACCACACATAAGAGATGATTGATTTTTATTCCAGTAATTTTCTTCAAAAAGTGTAATCTCTGTATCTTTCATCTGCCCCGTACTGGACGTATAAAAGACGTAATGTTTTCCGTCCATGTTTACACCGTTTTTTATGATCTGTTCAAGAACACCTGTCAATGATTTACTTCCACATTTTAAGATTAAGAACTGATCCAGTAAAGGAGCATCTGATAAATCAGCATTGCATCGGCGTACACATTCATTTTCGAACCATACTATTCTGTTATCCGTCCTCTTGATATCAGTAATCGCACCTTTATCATCGGTGAAATACAGTGCTGATTTTCGAATCTCTCTCACTTTATCGTCTGGAAATCTCTTGATTTCTTCTTCCAAATATTCCCTAAAAAAATCTTTATGCAACTGCCCCATCAACAGTATAGATGCCTGCACTTCCGTAATATGAAATATGTCGGCTATCATCTGTGGAGTGTAAAAATCATTACCTTCTAATCGTTCTTTTAATTTCTTTTTGCTAATACCATCACAAGCTAAATTATAATAGTCCTGTTCTCTTTCTGTCAGGCAGGTTGAAATATTAAGTTTATATACCTGACATCTTCCAAAATCCAATTTCATTAATGCTCCTATAACCCATTCCTCCCAACATTTCTTATAACAATCACATCCTATACAACCTACAAATATCCACGTTATTCGCCCCATATTCCAACTTTAAATACTCAGGTTATAATTTATCTATCCTGTCATACAAAGTCTCAAAATAGGGGCTATAACTGCGTTTTAACCCTAATACATAGACGCATTTTCACACCACATAAAACATGGATTTTATTTGCAAATTATCCGCAATTTTTGCTCTTCCAATCCTCAATATCAATAATCTCTGCCTGACCATTGTTATTAATCAGTTTGATGTGATAACTTGAAAAGAACATATAGTCAAATATTTGATGTTCTGGCAAATCAGCAGCAGGGGTATTAACCTCTACTGCCGTGATCTGCATACTATAAAGCGATAAATCTGTAATGTAATATATTTTATTTTCTACTTTTAAATATTGAATTTCTGTATCGTTACCCAATAATGTCCTCCCATATTACTTTACTATCTGTATATGACTACTCTTTTCCAATTTAGAGACTTTCCCCGTTTGATTATCCATGATAAATCCACTATCCTCATCCACATCATATGTAGGCAGTCCCATATCCTCAACCCATTGCTCCGCTATGCCTTTGCCTGTTTGCGCACGATACAAAGCACTTGTCACACACATATATTCTACATAAGCACTTCTTAAATCGTTATTCTGATAATCCCATAACAGATCTGACATTTTATCTCTGCCAATCGGTTTATCCCAATCCATCTCAGACAAAACATCCATGGTAAAGAAATAATCTTTACTTTGCCATTTCTCACCATCATACTCTTTTGTGACTGGAAATATTGTCACAAAATTTTTTACTGTTAAGCATCCCAGGACAGAAAATACAACATCAATAAATTCGAATTTCTTTTGACATTCTTCCAATGACTCTGTAGATTTATCCCCTAACTTTTTACACATTCTATCTGAGTCTTGAAGAGAACAGATAAGTTTTATTCCTGCAAAACCAACTTTCATCAGTTTATCTTGCGGTATATCATAGAGACTATTATTTGTGCTATCATATGCTTCCCTTACTGCATTAGTATATTGTCTCTGCCAAGCATTATTGATTTTAATGAGCTTTTGGATTTCATTATTTTTCTCACCAGAATCTGTATTACATTTTACTACTGTAAATTTATTCCCCATCTGCTCACCATCCTTTACGCAATTTTCTTATTTCTAGCTCCGTATACAATCGGTTCCTCTGTCCCATCAATCACTCCATGAGTAACAACAACTTTTCTCGCTCCTACAATATCAGGGATGTCAAACATTACTTGCTGCATTGCTTTTTCAATGATACTTCTCAGACCTCGTGCTCCAATATTTTTCTCAATTGCAAGCTCTGCAATCCTTTTCAGAGCCGATTCTTCAAACTCCAATTTGACTTTATCCATAGCCAGCAATTCCTTGTACTGCTTTGTCAACGCATTCTTTGGTTCTTTGAGAATCCTAATCAGATCTTCTTCAGCTAATGGTTGCAATGTAGTAATAATAGGTAAACGTCCCAGAAGTTCTGGTAATAATCCGAATTTCATTAAATCATGTTGCTGTACATCTGATAAATCAACTGTATCAATCTCATTCTTTATCTGGACATCAGCCCCAAACCCAATAGGCTTACTGTCTGATTTCCTGTTCATAATCTTCTCCAATCCTTCGAATGCGCCGCCACAAATAAAAAGAATATTGCTTGTATCAATATCTATACATTGCGCTTGTGGGTGCCTACGTCCACCAGAGAGAGGAACACTTGATACAGTACCCTCTAATATTTTTAACAATACTTGCTGTACACCTTCGCCAGATACATCACGGGTAATGGATGTGTTCTCACCTCTTCGTGCAAGCTTATCTATCTCGTCAATATAGATGATACCTTTTTCTGCTTTCTCCACATCGAAATTAGCAACCTGTAATAATTTCAGAAGAATAGATTCTACATCTTCTCCTACATAACCAGCTTCTGTCAGTGTAGTAGCATCTGCGATTACAAAGGGAACACCCAAATATTTTGCCAGGCTCTGAGCAAGATATGTCTTACCACTTCCAGTAGAACCAATCATCAGGATATTTGATTTCTGAATTTCTATATCAGATTTCTTTCTCTGGCTGATACGCTTATAATGATTATAGACCGCAACGGACAGAGCCATTTTTGCATTGTCCTGACCAATGACAAACTGATCCAGATGATCCTTAATCTGTCTTGGAGTTGCTAACTGCATATTCTGAGAGATGATTTTTTCCTCTTCTTTTTGTAAAATCTCATGAGCATCATTGACACAATTATCACAGATGTATCCATACTTCCCCTTTAAAAGCTGATGTACTTGTGATTTTGGTCTACCACACATGTAGCATATTTCTGATTGCTTATTATTATTTGCCATATTATTTTGTTCTCCTTCTATCATAGGTAATGGCAGAGATAAGGAATATCCTTGTTATTCTCTTTACTTGTCGTACTGACAGACCATTATATTTTTACTATTTACTTTTTCTTTCTCTTCCGACTGCTTTCCCAACTACGTCCTGCACATTTAGCCATCCGAGAATTATCAAAAATATAATTCATATTTCTTATAAAAGGCTTGCATTTATCATTTTTCACCTTTACAAGAACCTTATTTTCTTTATCAAAAATTTCAATAACTGTAACAGTAATTGTGCCAGAATAACTACAGGTATAATATTTGTTTCCTACTTTAATATCTTCTGGTTTTACTGGTATCGGCTTTATATATCCCATTAGGCCTTCTCCTTTACAATCTATTCATATGTCGCTTTCTTTTCTTTGCTTCTTTCTTTTTCTTTGGCGACAGCATTTTCATATTAGATGTCTTTAGTCGCACTAGCAGATTGCAAGCCTTTAGGCGAAGCAAGATGCGTAGTAAGACTTGACAGATAATATTAAAATGTTCGGTCAAAGAAAAGAAAGAAGATTCAACTAATAATAATAAAAAAAAGTATTTTTATCTGGGGTACTTTTTATGCAATTCCTTACTTATAGTAAGGTTTTGCACATTTTGTACCCCTCATAATCAAGGTGGTTTCTTACAACTTATAATCCAATGTCTGATCTGCTTTCCATTCTCTTTAAAACGCTCACTTCTAATCTCATATGGATATTTCATATCAGATAGATATTGCATGATACTACCTATAGACTTCTGCAACCGATTAAATCTGTCTCTAAGATTACATAGTTTTACAAATTCTTGCTGTTGTTGTTTTGACATCCTGATACCAATATGTTTCTTGAGATATATTTCTATCGAATCCATCTGTTTCTCTGCAATAATATCTTCCATATCTACGTTTTTTCCATCAACTGTATCACCTAAATAGTTTAATATTTCTTCTTTATATGAGGTAACTTTGTTTTTCATATCAGTCACTAATTTTTCATCGTGTAACAATTTATCATATCTAAGTGTGTTGATTGTCCAATCATTTTTCATGTCAAAATCGAAATAAATTGTATAATCTTTATATGATCTATCTTTCCCATATTCACTTATCCATTTACTTCTGTCTTCTAAAAACAATCGTGGCGATTTCAAATTTTTCGCAATAGTATCCAAGAATAGATTCACTTCATAATACTGATAATCTCTTATGTAAAATACACAAGTGTCATTTTCATCTAATATTCTTTTACGTCCCAAACATTGAATGGCACTTTCAATATCAAATACATCACAGATGATATGCCTAATCTTTTTATCTTTAAAATCCACACCATTATCAAGTACTTTAGTTGTCACTAAAACCCTTCCATCAAATGTATAACCGCCTGTTTTATTGTCATAATAAATTGCATCATCTGAGCAATGTTTTCTTATAAATTGGTTCTTATCTTTCCTGGTCTTAGATTTCTTTTTTTCTTTAGATTTTTCTTTTTTATCACCATCTTCTTCATCTTCATCATAATTTGAGCACATAAATTTCATAAACCTTAGTGGGGAATCTTGAATAAATTTATCATCTTCACCCATTCCTTTATCAGGTGAATAATCCAAGTAGAATTTCTGCATTTTTGTTAAACTATTACAAAAATACATTATTTTTTCGTCCGGAGATTCTCTTAAAATCTTATCCACAATTCCTTTTACACTTCCTTTTTGACCCTTAAACCATAGCACTTTTTCAACGTAATTATAATCTGTTGGAAGATAATATTTTAATGGATTAGACTCGTTATTCTTCTTGATATCTTTTTCAATACGTCCGAAAATATTCTTATAAGTTGCCGTCATATAAATAACAGTTGAATGAACTCGATTGAAAATATATTCATAAACAACATCTGTATATAAATTAAATTCTGCATCCGCTAAGAAGAAATGCGCTTCATCACAAATATACACATCATATTCTGGAATATCATCGCCTTTCAGAATAATTTGGGTTAATTTCTGATATGAATTACAATCAACTCTTGTGGTCCTATGTCAAGATTTAGTACAAGTTAAAATGAGGTTTTCCTCATCTTAACTTGCCATCAGCAATTCGTCTTTCTAGATTCTACGATACAGTTCTTCATAATCATTTG
>NZ_JBQHXR010000045.1:0-6835 GCF_052063365.1 Blautia sp. HCP3S3_G3
ATTTTTTACTAACCGTGCAAAGTCAGTAATCTTATTTTACTCTGAGGTATTTTTTTCTCAACCTTCTTTCTCGGAATTCCTTATATTTGAATTATACAAGAAGCTCCTTTTTTATTCCTTATGGACTCGTTCTAACGTTGCCAGGGGCTTCTGTTTGTTTTCCCTGACTGGTATACTCATTATAGTTGCACATGGAAAAATGATAAATGGTTTGATGTCTACATTATATGGAAAAATGTTTGATATTTGTCCATTTCGACCAGTATATTGTTAATTTTTTATTTATTATTATTTGTATTTTTTCCATTTTCCTTTCCATTTCTCTCATTACCAAGGCATTATATACAATTAATCTGCTATCTTTCTTCGTATTTTTATCTATTATTTTCCAACATTTTTCTATGTTTTAAAACAATATTTCCCGCTTCAATCGATCCATACGCTTTACATCATCCCGAAATTCGTGCTACAATTCAGCATAGATAAACAGCCTGATCACCCGACTGGGGCTTTTCCATGGAATATTAATAAACTGATCATGTTTACTTTTCACTGTATAAACCGGAGGATTTTATGAATCTGCTTAATGAAGATAATATTGTACATATTTTCCTGAATAAAATCGGCGATATCGTCATTGCAAACCTGCTTTTCATCCTGTGCAGCATCCCGCTTGTCACAATCGGGCCTTCGCTTACCGCTCTCTATCACTGTATGCTCCGCACAGTCAAAGACAATAATAACGGAACTATCAAAACATTCTTCCGTGCATTTAAGGAAAACTTTGTTCAGTCACTGATCGTCTGGCTGCTGATTGCCGCCGCCGGATTTGTGCTGATCACAAACATGCTGTTTCTTATAGGAAACAATGGCGCAGCTTCTCAGATTCTTCTCTACGGCTCCTGCGCCATTCTCGCCCTGCTTATCATTTTCACACTGTATATTTTCCCTGTGATCGCAGCTTTTGCCAATACACTGCGTGCATTATCCAGAAATGCTTTTCTTCTGGCTTTTATCCATTTTCCAACCACACTGGCAATGGCTGTTATTTCACTGCTGCCGATGTATATGACCTATCAGGATATCGAGCTTATGCCCCTTTATGCCTGCTGCTGGTTCTTCTTCGGATTCGGGCTGACTGCTTTTATTAACTCCTGCCTGCTTTACCGCTTCTTCCGGAAGCTTCTTCCGGAAGAAGAATAAACGCTGCGCACTGCAGTCCAGTCAGTTAGTTTTTTCACTGTAAATCCGGTCAAACAGTTCCGCACATCTCAGGGTCTCTTCGTGCGGCACCACTTTGCTTTCCACGGCCATTGGTGCCTGTCTCTCTAAAAATCGGTTTCTTAATTATTTATTCTATTTTCATTAAGTTTCCGCTTTGTTTTGACTGACAGGCACCAATATCGCTCAGCGAAACAGTGCAGTAATTAACGTGGCTTATACTAGCTGTAGGTCACCGTCTTGTTCAGAACCTGGTTGTCCTCACGGGTCAGACGGTTCAGCTCATCATACTACCCCATTTCACTTCACCCCGTTTTCTGCATTTGTTTTTAAAATATCAATTCCTTTCCTGATGCAAAGGGGCATGGGCAGACCCATAAGCCCGGCATTTTCCGCAATAGACAGAGCCTCATTGGCGATAAATCCAATACAAACTGCATCACGCAAATAATCCGTATGCATCAAAGCATCCAGATGTGCCGCAACCAGCACATAGAACAATGTCATTGCCTTCCTGCAAAGCCCCTTCCATCCGGCATGGCTTTCCATGGCACCATTTTGGGATTTTGGACTTTTCCCAAACACTCCCGGCAAGATGATTCCTCCTGTGATCCAATCTATTGCCATAAAAACCACCAGTGTTTGCAGCGCCATATCCCATCCGCCGAACAGTTCTGTCACAGCGCTTCCTATAAGGGCTGTTATTGTTAAGATTTTGTATTTCATAAACTTTCATCTCCATTCATTTTCAATACTTTCTTAAAAAAGGAAGCGGCCGGTGTAAACCGCTCCCTCACACAATAATATTTCTTTTTGGTAAATTCATATTGTCATCCAAGCAATTACATATTTATTCTTTTTCTTTCTTCTTTCGCACATCTCTTGTTTTTTTTCTTGCTTCAACCATCGTTTTGTAATATTCTTCTTTTGCAATCTCTTCTGTTCTTGTCACTTTTATCCCCCATTCTTCCATCTGCTCAAGAATTCTTTTTCGATTACTGTCAGTAAATGAAACGGATGTCCAATCTGCCCTTGACCAAATCACAGCAAAACAGTTCCAGAAATTAAATGACAAAAAAATATCTTTTGCCGAATATATTTTTCCATTCTTCTTTTTCAAATTTTTGGAAAAGAAAATCCCATAATAACATGCACCTCTTGCAGCATAACATTTATCCTCCCTGATAATCTCCAGTTCATTCCATCTATACCTCTTCTTAAACCCCAACCAGCTAACTATACAACCATCCGCATCCATTGTGACCACACGCATTTCGGTCAATACCAAAAAATGAAGAAACATTATATCTATTATCAATAGTGTGATAAATAACATAATAAATATTACCATATCAAGTGCATCTGTATTTCTTCCACATGGTAAACAGTCATAAATAATATAGCATGATAATAAAATAAGCACCACCGTAATAATAATATTGGGCAATAATATCTTCGATTTTATTATTAATTTATCGTCTTTCTTTTGAATAGTCAAACTATCACTCCTTTGTATTCCGCAGATCGGTCTACTGTCCTGCCATACGCAATAAAAATTACATATAGCAGGATAACTTTCATAAGACCCCTAAAGTAACAGACAATAAAGCTGCATGATTAACACAAATTCTTTAAATATATACCTTATACGTAAAACCGGCTTCCGATAAATAGATCTTGTATCTGGTTCTCACACCAGTCTTTCCATTATATGAGGCTCCATATCCAATGAGCCGTCCGGCAGACTTTTTATAGATGTGAAGTGTCTTATCGTAACCAATCTTATTGCGTTGTGAAATACCAGCATTAACACCTGCTGCAACCAAATTCCCGCCAGTTCCAAATGTTGCAGAATATATTGCACCGATACCAATGTTTAATGATTCTCCACCGATAATGCTTCCCAAATTTCCCATACAAGTCGTTCCAACAAAAGCAGCAAAAGTATTTGTTACAATCTCTCCTATATTCCCTCCATTCTTCTTAGCTACATAACCAGCATAAACTCCACTTAAAACTCCTCCCCAAACAGCCCACTTTGCTGAAACTGCACCGGAGGCTGCTGCCACAATACCATCTGTAATTTCATAATTCTGTCCTGTTACCTTAGCCGCAAGCATACTCGTAGCTACATTCAATCCTGCACCCACTGCCATTGACAACACAACAGTCCAAAAATGTCCTTCAATATCAACTCTTGCCACTGGATTGTCGTCACAATACAAATACAGATTTTTCTCCTTCAGCAGTTGTGGGGAAAACACCACAATTCCGGTATCATCTGCACTTATAAACCTTCTAATCTCCGAATCATAATAACGATTCTTCAGGTAATACAGCCCCGTTTCAGTATCGTAATAATATCCCCTGTATCTGAACGGATTTCTCTCGCCAAGGCTGTCCTTCATGCTTCCGTCGATACTCGTGACCCTGCCCCAGCTATCGTAAGTATATCTTACAACGGTATTTCCATACCTGTCAATGAGGGCGATGACATCATTCTGTACATTACGGATATACATATAAATGTTACTATCGTAAGTAACAGAAATTACATTCCCGGCGGAGTCATAACGATACCACAGATTCTTCTCACTTCCCGTACGCTCGGATACCAGCAGGTCCCCTGCATAGCGGAACTGGGTCGTCACGCCGTCCACCACTTTTCTGGTACGGTTTCCGGTATGGTCATAGAAATACTGGATGCTCTTACCGTTCTGCACGGAAGCAAGCTTCCTTCCCTGTGTCCAGGTGTAGGTGGTGCTGCCTTTGGTGAGCATGTTGCCGATGGCATCATAGGTCATGGCTGTGCCGTTCCAGTTCAGCAGCTTATCTTTCCAGACAGTGTCATACGTTCCGGTCTTTGTCACGGGCGCGGCAGCCGGAAGGGTTCCCGTGGTATAAGCATATTCTTTCTCGCTTACCAGGTTGCCTCCAAGATCCTAGTATAAGCCACGTTAATTAACAGCATGTTTCGCTGGTCTGTTTCCTCGATAGCACAATCGTAAAAGCCTCAGCGTAGCCCGCTACGCCTGCGTTTTTACGATTGCACTCTCGAAAAAACATTCTCAGCGAAACAGTGCAGTAATTAACGTGGCTTATACTAGCTGTAGGTCACCGTCTTGTTCAGAACTTGGTTGTCCTCACGGGTCAGACGGTTCAGCTCATCATACTACCCCATTTCACTTCACCCCGTTTTCTGCATTTGTCCTTAAAATATCAATTCCTTTCCTGATGCAAAGGGGCATTGGCAAGCCCATAAGTCCGGCATTTTCTGCAATAGACAGAGCTTCATTGGCAATAAATCCAATACAGACTGCATCACGCAAATAATCCGTATGCATCAAAGCATCCAGATGTGCCGCAACCAGCACATAGAACAATGTCATTGCCTTCCTGCAAAGCCCCTTCCATCCGGCATGGCTTTCCATGGCACCATTTGGAGATTTTGGACTTTTCCCGAACACTCCCGGCAGGATGATCCCTCCTGTGAGCCAGTCTATTGCCATAAAAACCACCAGTGTTTGCAGCGCCATATCCCATCCGCCGAACAGTTCTGCCACAGCGCTTCCTATAAGGGCTGTTATTGTTAAGATTTTGTATTTCATAAACTTTCATCTCCATTTCTTTTCATATATTCCTAAAAAAGAGTACAAAAAAGGAAGCGGCCGGTATGTACCGCTCCCTACTGAAATTATAAATCGTTCTCTAAATTGTTACCTCCATAATCTATTCCTGACTGCTCAATAATTCATAAAATATCTCTTCTAAAATAATTCTCCTCATCCTTCTATACCTCTTTATTCCCCAAATACCACCGGCTTTCGAAATACATAGTCTTCTTTTATCCATCAAAATTCCCGCATTTATTCCCGCAAACCGAATACCTTCTTGAATAATAGGACGATTTAACAATATTCGAAACCTCGAACTCTCTTTATCTGCACAAAGAATATTCATGCAATCAACAGGAGTTCCCCAATATCCGATTCCAATTTGCTTTTCATAAAAATCATTAAATATTTCTCTCATTTCTTTTTCTTGTTCATAGAACATTTCTTTTAAATATATGATGCTTATTACTTCCTGCCTTCTTCTTCGCTTTCTCAAAAAGAACAGACATTCACTTTCATGACATATCTCATATTTTTTTACATAATGAAATCCAAAATAATCTAAATTTAAAATAATTTTCTGAAAAAATTGATTAAATCCATCATATTCAATCTGAAATTTATCTGCAAGGCTTCCACCACAGGATGTATATCGAAATGGTCCCCAGTCTTCATCATCGAATGGCAGCTTACGCAAAATATGATTATAATAATCTTGAATAACTGCACTTGGAAGAATAGTACAAAATGCCCAAATCAGACAAACCCGTTCATCAATATAATTTTGAAACGTACAATAAATTCCATATAAAAACAATAGTATTAATTGTATTATCACATAAATATCTCTGTAAAAAAGCCCTGTCAACTCTGACAAAATATGACGGTCATTCTTTTTAGGGGATGGTTTTCTAAAATATCCTTTTCGATATAAAGGATTACTATTATTGCACTTATCTTTATACTCACCCAGTAATCCTTCCTTTAAAGGAAACCATGTTGGTACAATAATCAAAGCACTCCAAAAAAATATGATTCCCATTACCGGCAATTCACCATACTTACTTAACCACCCTCTTCCAATGAGTATAAAAAAAAGAGCATCATTCATAATGTATTTAATTTTTTTCTTCAATATTGTATTCCTCCGGACTATCAATATCTGACAACAAGCAAGTAATACTCCCACTTCCAGATACAACCACATCTGCTGATTTATCAGCGGACTATGCCACTCCTCCACAGGCCACGACTATTAAATACAGAAACATAGTTTATTTTACAGCTATATAAAAATCTCCTTTCCCCATTCCGTTTTCTATAGTGCGCCACCGGAGCTTAGATGCACAAATCAAAGTTCCTTTATAATCTTCAAAGTCATTCTCCGATAGTTCTCCACAATCACACCAGTAAATACAATTATCTTTTATAAGCATAGTTGAATCCATTATTTCACAGGTATATTCCTCATCAACTGGAACTAACCTCAAGCACTTCAGCCCTATGAACTGCATTTCAATCATAGATACATCTTCAAATTGACATTGAATTATTATATTTAAAATTCTTTTGTCGTTTAGTGGATACATTGATAAATCCTCTTCAATATAAGCCCCACTTACGTATTTCAATTCTTTAATACAACTGTCATGAAAAAAATTTACTCTATTCATAAAATTCGTTAAGTCATTTTTATCAATAATTTCATTTCACATATATATCCCACCTTTTTAATTACGGAAACAGCATTATCAATCCTTTACTTATACCTGCACTAAAAGGAACCAATAAAGCATCATCTGCCACACCTACTCCAGTCAGATCATCAACAGTCACTTATAATTATCCCACTCATGACCTTCTCCTGTTACCAACCAAAAAATTCTTTATACTTCTGTTATGAAGTGACTTTTGTCAAGAGGTATATTTCAAAATAACAAACTTTTTCTTTCCTCAATTGACAATCCTCACATTTTTCTCTGACAGCATCAGGAAAGAGC
>NZ_JBQHXR010000046.1:0-6383 GCF_052063365.1 Blautia sp. HCP3S3_G3
GCAGATTCTGGAGATATTTTGATGCATGGCACAATGATTGGTATGCAGTAGATAAAAGACGACCTGACGGAGGGAAAGTTTTCTCTTACGGACAAAATGGTTCTCAACGCGGTACTGATTCAAAAAATCAGTGGAAGCAAGAAGATGCCGTATGCAGATGATGATCCTGGTGAAAATATTCTGATAACAGTTCATATGTGATACCTCCTTAAATTTAAATATTTAAGGGGTGCGCAACACATTTTGATTAATTTGTCAAGTAGAAAATAGCACAAAAAGATTAAATATTTATAAAATAAAACTAAAAAATATATAAATATCTTAAGTTGACCACATTGGTGACAGGCACCATAAAAATATGGGAAAAAAGGCTTTCTCAAAAAACGACCGGGAAAAGAAAGAACGTATCGTTTCCATCGATGCGTGCCTTTCCGATTATTTTATGAGTACATTGGCGAATAAGCTCCTGAAAGAAAGGAGAATCCATGTGCTTCAAAAAAAGGTGGGAGGAATAAAAATGACAAAAGACATGAGCGCCGAAGAACTGTACAAAAACGGCTGTAAGTATTACAAGGGGGACGGCGTGCCTGTGGATAAGGAAAGGGCTCTCATTTTATTTGAACAGGCTGCGCAGTTGGGGTGTATCGAAGCCCAAGCCGATTGCAGCGCCATGTATTATGATGGCGAAGGGACAGAAGCTGATTTTGAAAAAGCATTCTACTGGACTGAGAAAGTCGCACAACAGGGAGATGCAGATGCCCAAAGGGCTTTGGGCGTGGCGTATTATAGAGGCGACGGAACGGAAATTGATTACGAAAAGGCGCTGTACTGGTTTGAAAAAGCCGCAGAGCAGGGAGACGATTGGGCGCAGAACTGTTGTGGCAATATGTATTACCAGGGAACCGTAACCGGCGAGCGAGATTGTGAAAAGGCATTGTACTGGTTTGAGAAGGCCGCAGAGCAAGGGCACGCTTTAGCGCAGCGCAAATGCGGCGAGATGTACTTATCTGGCGAGGGAACCGAAGCCGATCCTGAAAAGGCACAATATTGGCTGAAAAAATACGATGAGACAACCAAGATGACGCCTCAAAAAGAATTTGAACTTGCCTGTACACTTTACAAAGGCGAGGGAGTAACCGCCAATCCGGAAAAGGCGCTGTACTGGTTTGAGCAGGCCGTTGAGCACGGCCATGACGAGGCACCGTATTATTTGGGGAATATGTATTACAGAGGGGAAGGAACGCAGACCGATAAAAAGAAAGCGCTTTCTCTGTTTAAGAAGGCCGCGGAAAAAGGGTATTCGGAAGCGCAATATACCTGTGGCACGATGTATTACAAGGGCGAGGGGACACCGGTGGATATGAACCAGGCGTTCTTATGGATGGAAAAAGCAGCGGAGCAGGGGCACGCATTGGCTAAGGGCTTTTTGCAGAGATGCAAAAGAAATAAAAAAGAAAAAAATAAGAACAAACGAACCTGTTAAGATGTGAAGAGATAACAAGGAGGATGGGCTTATGCTGACGGAAAAAGACAATGCGGTGCAGGCCAATGTGATGGAAACCGCTGTGCCTGCGGATGTTTTGGACAGGATTTTTCAGAAGCTCGCCGGGTTGGATGAAGCCCGTTGGCTGCGTGCAGAAAAATATATTGAGCTGCTATTGGCAGAAAAAGCGGCCGAAACGGGCGATGCCGAGGCACAAGCCAAATGCGGCGATATGTATATGAGCGGATACGGAGAATCCGGGCTGGTAAACCGGAGAAAGGCGCTTTTTTTCTATAAGAAGGCCGCAGAACAGGGCAATGTCCATGCACAATTCCAGTGCGGAGATATATATTCCCACGGAATAAGCTCGCGTGACAGATTAATGGCACGGGAGTGGTTTGAAAAGGCCGCAATGCAGGGGGATGCCGAGGCCCAGTGTCGTTGCGGAGATATGTATTTCCAGGGAATACCGGGTGAGACTGATGAGACTGATTTAAAAAAGGCTTTTGATTGGTATAAAAAAGCCGCAGAACAGGGCCACGGAAATGCACAGTATGCCTTGGGCGAAATGTATATGTGCGGCGGAGTGGAGGCGGATGATGAAAAAGCAGTCTACTGGTATAAGAAAGCAGCACAGCAAGGCGTCTATGAGGCAATGGATGCTTTGGTGAAGGTGTATGGTGATGATACTTATAGGGATCATGTAGAGGAGGATTGATAGGTAAAATTGCAGCCGTGCAAAATACTTTGTATGCCGTGTTTCTGGCCGACAGGCCGGGAACACGGCACTTTTTGTTTTGCGACCGGACATTGGTGACAGGCACCATAAAACTGGGTACATCAAAAAAATAGCCTGAAAGTCAAGCGAAATGCTGAAATTTCAGGCTGTTTCAACCTCACTTACACATTGAGTGTGTAGAATCAGTGGTGGTTGACAATGTATCGCGCTTGTTTTGAATACGCGGTTTTTCTTTTTTCAAGCCTTTTCTTCTTCATGACCCCATGCAATTTCTCGTAAAAAAGCTTTTAACAACAAGTACCCATGACCGATATCATCCATCTTACTATATTCCAATGGCGAATGGCTGATTCCACCGACGCTTGGAACAAAAATCATATTTGTCTTTATATTTTGTGCTACCATCTCGGCGTCATGACCGGCACCGCTGTGCATTTTTCGATAGGACAGATGCAGCTTTTTTGCAGCTTCTTCTAATAGCTTCAGCCCATCCTCATCCATCTGTGCCGGAGCATTCGGTGCCGCAAATTCCAAGGTGTAATGGAACCCATCCTGCTGCTGCAGATTTTGGATTCTCATCCGTGCTTCCTGCAGTATAGCGGGAGATGTCGAACGAATATCAAAAGACAGGCTGACGGAACCGGGAATGACATTGCTCTTATTCGGAAACACTTGAATTTCTCCAAACGTACAAGTGACCGCTTCGTTGTAGGCCATGGCCCATTGATTCATTTCTGTGATGAACTGTGCGGCTCTCGTCACCGGGTCTTTTCGCAGATGCATCGGTGTCGTGCCTGCATGGTTTTGATGTCCGTCAATTGTGATTTTACCAATCAAAAGCCCCACAATCGAGGTGACCAGGCCGACTTGCTCTCCGCTCTGCTCCAACACACCGCCCTGTTCAATATGCAATTCGATAAAGCGTTCAACCTTCTGCATTTGCAGTGATTTTTGCGCTCTTTTTCCGGAAAATCCCGCATGCCGGATTGCCTCTGTCAGCGTGATTCCATTCGCATCCCGTTCCAGCAGAATGTCATCCGATAATTGCCCAACGAAATAGCGGCTGCCCAAATATCCGGAGAGGAATCTACTGCCTTCTTCTTCACAGAATGCGACAACCTCCACACTCTTTTTCGGTTTACCGAATTCCTCGTAAAGTGCCCCTGCGGCAGCAATCGCACAAATTATACCCAAGGCGCCATCGTACTTCCCGCCGTTCTTTACAGTGTCTCGATGAGAACCTGTTAAGACGATTTTATCCTGCTCTCCTTCTATTTTTCCGAAGAGATTGCCAATATCATCGTAAAATACTTCTAAATTTTTTCCCCGCATCCATTGCTCCAAAAGTTTCAGTGCTTTATGATCCTCCTCTGTGTAGGTCGCTCTCCAATGCAGACTTCCCATTTTTCCGGTTTCATGAAGAGAATCCAATGCATTTTCTATCCATGTCAGCGCTTCATTATACATGATTTACCTCCTCCACAATCCGTTAAAGACTGTATCCCACTCCAGAGAACATTGGCCGTTCTGAAATTGTCTGTGCGACACCGATGGTGAATGAATCGACAGTCGCGGACGCGAAGCCCACACCGACAGGTACTATGGATATCGCCACACCGATTATGGCATCATATCCCAAAGTCATGGCAACTGCGACGAAGATTGGAATAAATGCGATACTTTCTTCATAGGGCATTGTCCCCGTAGCCCCCCACACCGCAAGGATTACCATAGGTTACAACTTCTCATTTCTAAATGTTCTATAGATTCAAAGCATCTTAAGAATTTGCAAAAAAATTGCTTCCTTTGAGCAAATTGATCGGTTGTAGTATAACACAACAAGTACAAAAGTAAAAGTTTAATTCCTAAAAAAGTTTAATAAACAACTTTCAGTTATGTGAGAATAGCAAACGAGGACGGAACTATTTCATTTCATCCGCTTAGAGAAAACAACATCTATGTTCACTGCGAGACTTGTGGCAGCATGGTCCCAGTCGATGATCCCGTCAATTTCATAGCGGACATGGCCGACATGGGAATTATCATGGATGATGCTTTCAATTGGTGCGAAAAATGTTCAGAAGAACATTTTGCCTGGGAAGAGGAATACTGCGAAAGCTTGACAAGTGAATTATAATAAGAAGAAAGAGATATTGACCCTGGCGCGTTGATATCTCTTTTTTAATGGAACGAAAGGCTGCTCTGTAAATTCTCAAAATATGAAGAGTAGTCTAAAGTAATCTCTGATGAAAGAGACGCAAAAGCCATTGTTTAGGGGGTGCAAAAGGGGGTGCAACCGTTGGATTGTATCAAAATGGTGGTTACGATGAATCCCTGCCCATGTGGATACTATCCGGGAAGCCGGTGCAGGTGTACGGATTATGAGATTGTCCATTACCGGGGGAAAATTTCCGGTCCGATATTGGAGCGCATTGATATTCAGAAGAATGTGCGCCATGTGGATTATTTTCACCTGGAGGAAGAAAAAAGTGAACGGACATCAGCAGAACTTCGGCAAATGGTAGAGTGGGCACGGAAGATCCAGCAGGAACGTTTTAAAGAAGAAATATTGGTAAATTGTAATGCACAGATGACTACGTCTATGATCCAAAAATATTGCAAAATAGATAAGGAGACTACAAAGATTCTCAGATCTGCCAGTGAAAAATATGGATATAGTGCGAGAGTGATCCATAAACTGCTGAGACTGGCGAGGACTGCAGCGGATCTGCGTGGAGCGGAGACCATCAACAGGGAGGATATGATCTTTGTCCTGAGCTGTCGTGATCTGGATAAGAGTAACAGTGATATGTATGTGATCAAATAGAACATTTTTATGAAACATGAGCGAGAGGTGGTTTTATGGAATTGTACTATATCTGGTTGAAATGTATCAAAGGGCTGGGACCTCTGAGCTGGCATATACTGCTTGAAGAATTTGGGGATCCTTATGAAATCTATCAGAACAGAATGCTGTTGGTACCGCAGGGAAAAGCTACTGCACATCATCTTCAATTGCTGAAATCAGGTACAGAGGAATCCATGGAGAAGGCAAAACAAATTCAGGAAGACTGCAGAAAACAGGGAATCCACATAATCAAATATGAGGATTCGGAGTTTGCTGAAAATATAAGAGAAAATCCGGAATTTCCGATCTTATTCTATGCAAAGGGAACTGTAAAAGAAAATTGGACACATGGAGCAGGAATCATTGGTGCAAGACGCTGCAGCCCGGAAGGAAAAGAATGCGCAATAAAAACAGCAATCCAGATGGTCGAGCATCATTACCCAGTGATCAGTGGCCTGGCAAAAGGAGTCGATTCTTATTCTCATACAGCAGCAATAAATCATGGAGGTTTTACAATTGCCGTTTTGGGATTTGGAATAGATTACTGCTATCCGCCTGAACACAAAAAACTCAAAGAAGCAATAGCAGAAACCGGTCTGTTAATCTCCGAATATCCTCCCGGAACTCCTCCAGAAAGATATCATTTCCCTCAAAGAAACCGGATCATAGCAGGATTATCTGATATACTTTATGTGATCGATATTGGAAAGAGTAGCGGAACCAAAACAACTATACAGGCGGCAGAACGCTATGGAAAAACAATCTGTTTCCAATAGGGATATTAGTGACAGGCATGGGAAGCAGGGGGAAAGTACCAACAAAGCGGTACTTGTCACCATAAAGGCATGATGAAAAGCCTAAATGATCTATAAGAGAAATATAAACAAAAGTTTATAAAGGGTGGTTGCGTATGATACTCTTTGCATATATACATAAGAGCAACATCCTTGTTTGCTCCACTTCCATATAGACTTAATCGATGGTTCTATGATATCATTACTTTAAGTTCAGTAAATGATGACACGGAACCATTTTTATATTGAAGGTGATGCGAAGTATGGAATTATATCACCCAAGATGAAGAACATAAAAACACAAGCAAAAACGACCGCCAGTAAGTTCCCCAACCACAGCGATCGTTTTTGATTTAAGTTAGTGGGGGCTAGCCGTCTATCGGTAGCACCTTTTATAAATATATAATAATGATGTTGGGGTCAAAACCATAAATAAGTTTGCCCCTATTCCTATATTACCTTGAAAAATTCATATTTTGTAGTATATCGCCGGACTTTTTGGGATATATGCTGGGTATT
>NZ_JBQHXR010000047.1:0-6145 GCF_052063365.1 Blautia sp. HCP3S3_G3
TGCCGTTTCTCCGCTGACAAAGTGATTTATGCAGACTGACAGCGCAGTCAGGGAGATAAAAGCATCTATTATAACGTGCCGTTAGCTCCGCTGACAATTCGCCGTTTCACATCATTTCTGCAAGCCTGAAGCATTTTTTTAATTCTTTCAGCTTGATCTTGATCGGAGATTGAAACACTTATTTTTTCAATCAACTCATCTATAGTTTCAACTTTAGGTTCATCCTCTTTTTTATCTTCCAGATGTTCTTCCGGACGTTTATCCTGTGACACGATGAATTTAGTCACCTCATTCCTTACCATCCAGTCAACATAATGAGTCGTATTATATTCAAGATTGTCCAGATACAGGGTATTCGCAACTTTTTCCCGAACTTTTTCTACGCAACCCATTAATATGTCACGATTATATCCAATGCGAGGAGAGTATTTTTTCATAGTCCCTACAATCATCGGAACATATGCATTCAAAAAGCATTCTAAAGAAGTTTTATCTCCCTCCGCTGCTGCTCTACCTAAGGACTCACGTTCTGATCGAGTACAGGAAAGTGCAGATACCATATGAATCAGTTTTTCACCATCAAGTTTGTCTGGAACAACATCGATATTCGAAACAAAAGATTCCCAGCTTTCGTAATAATCCATAATTGACCTCCTATAAATTATCTTGCGCAGATACTATTCACAAATACGATGTAACAGCCAAAATCACCTATCGTCTTTCGGTAATACCTGTTGTCTTCATCATCTCCCAGTTGCTCACGCCAAGCTGCTTTCTTTCCCTGCATGCGCAGATATCTTGCCAACATATTAAAGTGAATAATCAGAGAATTATGGTGAGACGTCCGTAACGAATCGGTGTCCATTTTCTCTTCTCTTGTCATTCGTCCCCACTTTGCACGAATAGCTGCATATTTTGTTGCTGCGTCAATCAGTTCCTCGTACAATTCGATCGTATCCGGATCATTATCGATTTCCGAGAGAAGATCTTCGTGTAATTTCTCCATTTGTTCAAAACTCATGGAGTATGGCTCTTTGATATAATCTGTAAACGTACTTTTCATCATTCAATTCCCTCATATTTCAGACAAGCTATTTTATCTATGTTACCACATCCACATCAAATTCTCAATTCCGAATTGACTATTGTTTGTGTCAAGTAATCGTTGGCACTTTCCCCTATTATTTTTCCAATGATGTTCTGTCTATTTTTTTGTATCACAACTAAACCCTTTCAGGGTGTTTTTCTTGTAATTAACAAAATGCTCTCTTAAACGCTTTTCTGGATGCAGTCTGCATCGCCTCCAGTAATGGCATGTGCGCGCTTATCACATCGGCATATGTATTTCCTTTCCCATCTTTTTTCGGTGCCTTTGCTGCACTTAATGTCTCAACGGCCTCCTGCATCTCCATTGTCAATATCAGACCGTCTGTATACCTTTCGATCGTTTCTATCAGTTCTTTATTTTCTTTCCGGTACAATGCTTTCGCAAGGTTATTTGCTCCCTTTACGGACCAGCGCATCCTCCGGTGTTTCATCCGCAATGTGACTGTTGTGCAGTTTTGGCTCTCCTGTACCCCCATTCTTTTATACAGGATCCCTTCTTCTGGCTCTGGTATCCGGATCCCTCGTTTATCATATGGAAGCAACCCATCCCGGTTATTGTTCAGATATTGATATAGTTCCCTTGCTTTCTTGCTCCGTTTATCCCTCTCATCCGGACTTTCTACACTTGTAGCATAAGTCTCATTTCATCCGGCTTATCTGCTTCCAGCAGTTCCCGGATCTCCTTCTGGGCTTTCTGGTCACTGATCTTTCTCAAGATTTCCTGATAAATATGATAGCGGTCCAACTGAACGATCACTTCCGGATCATACGGTTCTTTAATCCACTTCCCACCATCTCCGTTCAGGATCCTCTGGCCGATCTCGTCTGCATTATATTTCTTTCGGATACAGGCCTCTCGTTTCTCATGAAATTCCGCGCTTTTTTCCATTCCGGCAAGCATCTTTTTTTCCACAAGGGTACTTCGCTTCTGTTTTTCTTTTTCTGCATCCCATCCTTCATACATTGTGAACACTTTCATTTCCTGTTTTTTCATTTTTCTATGGTCTTCATCCTGCATGTTCAGCCATACACCGTCCATTTCTTCAAAAAGAACCGCCGCAGTTCTTTTCCCTTCTGTCTGACCTCCATTCATCTGTTTTACCGAATGTTCCTCTTCTTCACTGATCCGTTCGCCTAAACGTTGTATAAGATTCCATACTCCGGCGGCGCTGATATCCTGGCCACAGGTACTGTTTATTATCTCCTCCGTAACGCGATAAGGGGCTTCTGTTACGGTCATTGCGATCTTCTCTGCCAGGTTAGTGGATATAAGACCAATCTTATCCATCTGCATCGCCTCATCCAACAGATATACATATGCATTCTTTCCATTCTCAAGCACGGTCCTGTATACTCTGCGCCGGTATTCTACCGTTCCGTATACTGTCTTGATGCTCGTCTTGCGTGTTCCCTTATCCCGATACATTTTGGTATCCCGGGCTGCTGCCAGTTCGTTGTCATAAGCTTCCAGTATAATTCTCGTGATCTCACATCCTAATTCACAGATATATCGAAAAATTTTTTGTTCTAACTCCTTGAAAGATATCAGCGTTTCCTCTAAAATAGATTTCATCATACAGTCTCCTTTACATGTTTTCTTGGTCGTTAACATCATAAAGAAAAACTGTATGATTGGGAAGTAGGAAATTTCTCTACTTCCCTTTTTATTTTGAAATCATTTCTGGTTTTGCCAATAATAATTATAAAGTTTCTTGCCCCTGAGCTTATAAACTCATAATCCAACGGATTTCGTACCATGCAGGCTCTTACCGGATTCAGATGAATATATCTGCTGACTTCAAGAAAATATATTCCATCTTCTATAATGCATGATACATAACGGGAATCAAACACATGTCCCTTGGTTCCATATTTCCGGTTAAAATACATCGCATAATTCTGCATAAGATATTTCATAATCTTCCATATCTCATCCTTCATCGTTGTGACCAGCATATGAAAATGTGTTGTCATCAGGCAATAACTATGTATCATAAACGGATATTTCTCCCTGGTCCTCCGAAGTATCATATAAAATATTTCATAATCTTCTTCATTTCTGTAAAGAGCAAGGCTTCTCACACTTCGCGCCATTATATGATACTTCGCATTCTCATACCAGATTCGAATTTTACTGATAATCTTTCGCCTCCTTATTATATTAATTTATTCGTTTTTACGTATTATTCGTTGATAAAACAAGGTGCTTCTGAATCTGCACCTGTTTTATTCTTCGCTTTTATTTAAGTCTGCCAATGCTTCCAGATATCCCTGCAGTTTCTTTTGCATCCCGGTCTCCAGGCTTTGATAGGTCTCTATAAGAATCCCCAGCTCACTGTCTTTCGATATGACATACAGCATGTTCTCTCTGCTCCGCTCTCCGCGATGCTCAGCCCCGGATAACAGATAATATGGTGATACACCCAGTACTTCACTGATTATCAGGATCTTATCCGATACCGGATTTGTCTTTTTCTTCTTCCAGTCACTGATACTGCTCTCTGCTATACCTGTTCTTTGGGCAAATTCCTTCTGACTCATTCCTCTCTCTTTCAGAAGTTCAAATATTCGGTCACTTATTGTTTTCATACTCTTTCTTAACCAATCTGTTTGTTTTTTTAAGTATAACTCACTGATTAATATTTGTAAACACGTATTTCTTTGTTTATAAATATTTTATAATGTTTATCCGGAGTTTCTTGCCCCTGAGCTAATAACCTGAGCTAATAACCTAGGGTGGATTCTAACCCATTTATTCCGACAGTAAACTTACGCAATCCTCATAGGAATGGGGACTTGATTTCTCTCATCCCCCAGTGTATAATCAAATTAAGGAAGGTAATCAGATGCAAGATCTGATGCCCTCAGTAAAATTTAATTTATTTCTATGTTAAGACATAGCATCCATCAAACTTTCCTAGGGTTATCGTGGATGCTATTTCTTATTATGTCGGTTATCTATGTAGGTCAAAGCCGCAAAAACTACTAATAGTAAAGTAAGTACTTCCATTGTGTTCATGGGCATCACCCTCTTTCTAAAAACTAGAGGGCGTTTCGAAATTGCATCCGCATTCTTCCTTGTTCAATTATACTTGCTAAGTATAACACAGTCAGATACCAGTGACAATAAGGTAAAATTTTTGTATACCCTAAATGCTGTAGGGCAATCATGTGCTGATTTTATAAGTTCTGCTTAGAGTTTCGAGCCCCTGAGCTTATAAACTATAAGCCACCAAAAGGAGCTGGCTTCTTTCGAAACCAGCTCCTTCTCTTTTCTTTATGTAATTTTTATATTTCGTTTATCTAGAGTTTCGAACCCCTGAGCTTATAAAGTCAGACAGGACAATCAATACAGATATCAGGCAAACCGGTCCTTTATTATCGGCAGGGTGAAATGTCTGACTACACGGTTACTTTGCGGTGAATTCCAACGCAGTGTAATATTCACTCTGTTCCGCTCTGCTGCCAGACACCGGTCTCAGATACAGCCCGGACGCAGTTATGTCCGCAAGAAGAAAAAAGATAATCTGAGAACTCATTTCAATCATAGAAAATCAGCATTATAAGGATGTTCCTTTTCTTTCGCATACAAAATCTCATGAAAGGTGGTGATGCCCGGGCTTCCCTGTCAGAATTCCTAATATTTGTATGCACGATCATTCCTGCAGGTCAAAAGAATGTTCAAAGCTGGCGCATTTTGCATCTTTTAGTACTTGCCGGTTTGGCATCATCTATTTTCAGGCTACCACTGCGCCCATAAAACCAAAAGCAGCCAGATGCACTCTGGGGAATTCGAGTGTACACGCTATAAAAAATTTTGAAGCCGTATTTTCTGAATTTATCATTCTGTCAAATTACTTAAGTTGACCACATTGGTGTTGATTGTCAAGTAGAATTGACCATGTTTTTCGTTGAATCTTGATCCACCTTAGTAGCTGACAAAGCGAGAACTAAGGTGGATCATTTCTATCTGTTAATCCTGATTTTCACACTGTGAATTGACCCATCCTGTTAATGAGTTACCACTTGATATCCATCTGCCGTCAATGATGTCTGGTCGATCAGGATCGTTCTCGTAGACGAATCCAGGGTAATGTAACGGCTCAGAGTCAGAAGCCGGTCGCTGATCAGTTCATGGACCAGTTTTTCCATCGCCGCAAGCCGGGTATCTGCAGCCGGATCGGGCTGACGGGCCGCAGCAAGTGCGGTTGTTCCGCATAACTCATCAAGATCCATAAAAACATCATCAGCTACACTGGTATTAATTCCGGAAAAATGGTCCGTATCGGCATCGTATGAATACTTTCCGCATTCCTTGATCCGGTTTAACACAAAGTAAGGATGCTTGATCCCGTATTCGCTCCTAAGATAGTCATATGCTGCCGTTTTACCTCCGGTATTATATTGTTCAATGATTTTAGGGAATGATTCTTCCCCAATGATTGTCTTGCCCATACATTACCTCCTCACCACATCCCAGTCAAATGCTTCAAAAGGCAATTCCTCATCGATATGTTCGCAGACATATTTATCTGCTTCTTCGTTCAGGCCATTGTTGATCAAAAACTGCCAATACAAGAAACATTTCCTGTAAAGTCGGTTTGCCGTCACCTTCAATTCCTCATACGTAGGCGGATCCGCTGTCGTGACACCATCTCGATCAATACCGTATTCTTCCAGGAGATATTTGCTTCCTTCGTCATAACTCATAGAATCGAGTGCACGCCGGATCTCTTCCTCCTCACGGTATACTTCCAGAAAATCTACCGATCTGCCGCCTTCATAAGAAACCATAGACCCGTTTTCATGTACACTGTTGCCGGCAGCTACCCATTCGTGCAAGGCTTCCCTTTCTTCTCCCGTCGTAGGTGTGACTTTTTCGTATTCTCTAAGTTCCTGCTTAAGAAACTGCCTTTTTTCTTTATTTATTGTATATTCCGACCACTGAGAGCAGACTGCACGGTGTTTTAGTGCACGCTTTCCGCTCATTCAGTGCACTCTTTCCGGTATGGTGAACACTCCGTTCCCGAAAAAATAA
>NZ_JBQHXR010000048.1:0-5733 GCF_052063365.1 Blautia sp. HCP3S3_G3
AAAAACGTGCCGTAAAACACAGCACGTTAAGATAGACATGAAAAGGGATGTTCCGAAAATAATCTGCCGTATAGTTGCGGTAGGTGAGAACTATAATTCGACGCGGGACAAGATGTAACATCTTTTTATTTTGAGTATAATATAAATTGAACACGACACACAGTTGTCGTGTTACAGATGGTATAATGAATCAGGAAGTGAAAGTGATATGAAAATAGATAGGCTTATTGGTATTCTCTCTATTCTTTTACAGGAAGAGAAAATAACTGCTCCGGAATTGGCAGAAAGATTTGAGGTTTCAAGAAGAACAATAAACAGAGATATTGAAGATTTATGCAAAGCGGGTATTCCAATTTTGACATCACAGGGCTCAGGCGGTGGTATTAGCATAATGGATGGCTATAAGATGGATCGGACGATTCTGACATCTAGGGATATGCAGATGATTATGGCAGGTCTTCGAAGTCTTGACAGTGTAAGCGGCAGCCATTATTATGGGCAGCTTATGGAAAAACTCAAGGCTGGATCATCTAATTTTGTCAGTGGAAATGAGTCTATTCTTATCGACCTGTCATCATGGAATAAAGATTCTCTGTTACCAAAGATTGAATTGATTCAGGATGCTATCGAGCTTGGGAAGACACTAAAGTTTAAGTATTATGCTCCGGGCGGTAATACGGAGAGGGAAATTGAACCATATTTTCTAATTTTCAAATGGTCAAGCTGGTATATTTATGGATATTGTCTGATAAGGAACGACTATCGAATGTTCAAACTGAATCGGATTGCAGAACTGGTGCATGCCAGAAATTTTGAAAAAAGAAGTGCAGTTCCAATGCCAGACTTATCAAATGAGAAGGTGTTTCCGCCACAGGCAAAAGTAAAAGCAGTTTTTCATCCGTCAATGAAATGGCATCTTATTGAAGAATATAGTATAGAGTCATTTGCAGAGATGCCGGATGGAAATCTTCTATTTGAACATGATTATGCGGATGATGAGGGGCTGTTGTCCTGGATACTTTCATGCAGGGACATGGTCACTGTTCTTGAACCAGAATCTATAAGGGAGAAACTGTTTCGTATCGCTTTTGAACTCGCAGAAAAATACAGGAAAGAAGGATAAAAATGACAACGGTATATGTTTATGTAATGAATACAATGGCTGATTGGGAAATTGGCTACTGTCTTGCGGAACTTCATTCAAAAAGGTTTTTCAGGAAGGACGCCAGAGAGATTTCGGTGAAAACAGTATCTCTTTCAAAGGAGCCGGTGAAATCCATGGGAGGTCTTACGATTGTTCCGGACCTGACGATAAAGGATGTCCAAGCAAATAAAGGTAATGTGCTGATTCTTCCCGGATCAGACAGATGGAGTGAATCTGAAAACTCCCCGATTCTTGGGATTGCTAAGCAATTCCTGGAAGCCGGAGGACTGGTTGCTGCAATATGTGGAGCTACCGTAGCACTGGCAAATATCGGGATTTTGGATGATAAGAAGCACACGAGCAACGGAGCAGGTTTCTTAAATATGTTTTGCCCGGAGTATAAGGGAACAGACCATTATATTGATAAGCCGGCTGTCAGAGACGGAAATTTGATAACAGCTGCAGCTACAGGCGCACTTGATATGACAAGATTGATTTTGGAATACCTGGATTTATTTGTGGCAGATACATTGGAACACTGGTATGCGTATTTCAGTACAGGCAACGCAGATGAATTTCTTGCTATGATGCAGAGTCTGCAGAAATAAGGGGGACTAAGGTAATGAAGAAATGGTATGATGAAGAATATAGATTTTCAATAGAGGTAACAGGTTTTCTGCGAGGCGACCATACAGAACACCTATGCAGGAACGGTGAAGAAATAGGTGATAAATACACCTGTACCTACGGGTGTCCCGTGAATGAGCAGGGCTATGGAATATGTTCTAAAATGATGCAGATCCTTTACGGTGATATGCAGGCTGTTAGAAGTGGCGGAGATTTAACACTTGTTGGAGGAATTGAAGCAAATGTGAAGGACTATGTTTGTCCGGACGGATGTGTATGCTTTCGAATGACAGTCGAAAAGACAGGCGCAGAGAATTTTTACAAAGGTAAATATTATCAGGAGTAGAGAGAAAATGGCATCAAAGAAAGAATATCTTGATTTTGTTCTGGACCAACTATCTGGATTAGAAGGAATTTCATATCGAGCGATGATGGGTGAATATCTGCTTTATTATAACGACAAATTATTTGGTGGAATCTATGATGACAGGTTTCTGGTGAAGGTAACGGCATCAAGCTTGGAACATCTTCCGGATGTACCTCAGGAAATACCGTATGATGGAGCTAAGCCAATGCTCTTAGTAACCGAAATAGAGAATAAGAATTATCTGAGAGAACTAATTCTGGCTATGTATGAAGATCTTTCAGAGACAAAGAAAAAGAGTAAGAAGAAAGGATAAAATAATGGCATTTGATTTCAAGAAAGAATTTAAAGAATTTTACATGCCAAAGAACAAGCCGGAAATAGTGACTGTTCCGAAGGCAAATTACATCGCTGTAAGAGGAAAGGGTAATCCGAACGAAGAAGGTGGCGAGTACAAGCAGGCGGTAGGCATATTATATGCGATAGCATATACTTTGAAGATGAGCTATAAGTCAGATTATAAGATAGAAGGATTTTTCGAGTATGTAGTACCGCCGCTGGAAGGTTTTTGGTGGCAAGACGGAGTGGATGGCTGTGATTACAGTATAAAAGCTGAGTTTCATTGGATATCAGTCATCAGACTTCCGGATTTTGTGACAAAGAAGGATTTTGATTGGGCGGTGGGAACTGCATCTGCGAAGAAAAAAATGGACTGTTCCAGAGCCGAATTCCTTACAGTTGATGAGGGTTTGTGTGTTCAGATTATGCATCACGGACCTTTTGATGATGAGCCTGCAACTGTTGCAATTATGGATAAATATCTGGAATATCATGGATACCGCAATGACTTTAGCAATGACAGGTTTCACCATGAGATATATATGTCTGATGCAAGAAAGGTTGCTCCTGAGAAGTGGAAGACTGTAATCAGGCATCCAATATGTAAATTGTAAGGTAATGATAAAGGTATGAATGAAATTATTTTGAAATTAAAAGATAAGGACGATAAAGCGGCATATGAGTATTCAAAAATACTTAGAGCCGAGTCAGCTGAATCAGACAAGTATCTTCATATGATCCCTAAATTTGCAGGTATGCTTGACGATAAGAGTTCCTTTGTAAGAACCAGGGCATTCTTGTTGATTTGCAATCAGGCGAGATGGGCGAAGGATGGTCAATTAGCAGAGTTTTTCGATCGAATGAGCGCCTTACTTTATGACTCGAAGCCTACTGTTGTAAGACAGTGCCTTCAAGCATTGCATGAGGTAGCATTGTACAGGTCTGAGATGTCTGACATGATTATTGATGCTGTTGATAAGATAGATGTTTCGAAATATAAGGACAGTATGTCATCGCTTATTGAAAAAGATATCAAAGAACTGATGAGAGTATTGGGCTAATATAGTGGTGTGAGATTATGCCTGCGGGTGTTGGGAGAAAGCCTGATGCCGCTGTACTAAGCAAATGTGGAAATCATTCTAAATTGAATATAGACACTTGAAGAATGTTGAGGGAGGGAATGTTAAATGGAATATATCCGGGTTACAAAAGAAAATTTGGAGAAAGAGCACATCTGCTGCGCAATCTCAAATAATAAGGATGTACAGGTTTTATCGAAAAAATCATGGCTTTTGGAACGATTTGATGAAGGTTTGGTTTTCTTGAAAAGTGAAGAGCGAGGGAAGTGTTTTATCGAGTATATTCCTGCAGAGTATGCATGGAATCCAATAGATGCAGAGGGATATATGTATATTGATTGTTTGTGGGTTGCGGGTTCTTTCAAGGGACATGGATACGCAGGCGAACTGCTGAATTATTGTATTGAAGATAGTAAACAGAAAGGAAAGAAAGGACTTTGCATTTTATCGTGTGCGAAAAAGAAACCATTTCTTTCAGATCCTAAGTTCTTGAAATATAAAGGATTTGACCCCTGTGATGAAGCAGACAATGGAGTACAGCTCTGGTATCTGCCATTTGAAAAAGAAGCAGAGCCACCAAAGTTTATGGAAAATGCCAAGCATCCGCATATCGATGAAAAAGGGTATGTTCTTTTCTACACCTATCAGTGTCCTTATAATGCAAAATATGTCCCTGTTTTAGAGAATCTTGCAAAAGAGAAAGATATCAAATTTAGGGCAGTTCATATAAAGAGCAGAGAAGAAGCTCAGAATGCACCAACACCGATTACAACATATGCATTGTTCTGTGATGGTAAGTATGTTACAAATGAACAGATGAATGATAAGAGATTTTTAAAACTAATATCAAAATAATAGAACTGAACTCTATACTGAGAATGGTATGGGGTTCTTTTTAAAAAAAGGTTGAAGTATAAATTACACTTTGTACTATATATATAGGGCGCCCGACGAGAAAAGAAAATGGAGGTTCTGACATGAACGATATGAAAATCTTTTCCATCGGAAAGATAGAAAACAATGAGAGAATGGTATGTATTAATCTTGACGAAAAGTATGTGAAAGGACTCAGAGGATTAGATGGCTACAGTCATGTGCAGGTTCTTTGGTGGGCTGATGCCTGTGACAATGAATCTAACAGAAATATTTTGGTTGAAGAAAAACCATATAAGAATGGTCCTGATAAGATTGGAGTATTTGCTCTACATTCACCGGAAAGACCTAATCCAATAGCGGTTTCAAACGTAAATATTGCTTATGTGGATATAGAGCATGGAGTTGTTGGACTATATTATATTGATGCTTTTGACGGAACAAAGGTGATTGATCTCAAGCCTTATGTTCCAAGTGTTGATAGAATTGAAAATCCAAGTGTTCCTGATTGGTGCAAACATTGGCCTAAGTCATATGAAGAAAGTGGCAGATTTGATTGGGAATCGGAATTTAATTTCTAGGAGGTGATCGATATGGCTCTTGCCGACTATATAAATAGTAAGCCGACTATAGAAACGGATAGACTGATTATTAGACCGATGATAGCTGCAGATGTTCCTGCACTCAAAGAATGGATGCCAGATAAATCGATCTATACCTATTGGGGAAAGGGGCCAAGTAAAGCGGAAAAAAATCCAGAGCTGTTGTTTGAGAAAGAAGATAAGCCGACAAAGAGCTTTCATCTTGGAATTGCTCAAAAGGATTCTAACAAGGTTATTGGTGATATCTGGGTTTATCTAATCGAGAATGACAGAATGGCTTTCATTGCAATCCGATTATCAAAAGAATGGCATGGAAAAGGATATGGAACGGAAAGCTTATCTGCTATGACAAGATTCTGTTTTGAAAACACAGAACTTCAGAGAATCTGGACGGAAGTTGATGTGAGAAATGTAGCTTCTTGCCGAATATTAGAGAAGGCGGGATATACGAGGGAAGGATTAATCAGGCAGGGAAAGATGGTTAATACCTGGTGCGATTATTATATTTATGGCATCCTTGATTCTGATTTTTCTTAATATGGATATTACGGTGCGGCGGAGCCGCCAGTCCGGTGTGGCCGGAATATTCAGAAAAGAGCCTGTGAAAAAAAGTCTGTAAATAGCATATGGAAATATATGCGATAAGGGTCTTCTATGATAAAATCTAATTCATAGGAGGCCCTTTATTATGGCAAACAGAAAAAA
>NZ_JBQHXR010000049.1:0-5428 GCF_052063365.1 Blautia sp. HCP3S3_G3
ATAGTGCTTTGCCATAATGAGATCCTCCTTCAGTGCGGTACCTACATTGTACCATGAAATATTAGATTAGGAATTCTCATTTTGACTTGTACTATTTATATTCTAGCACCAATCTTTTCCCGATAAATATTCATTACATATCGTAATCTCTGATTCAGCCAAACTAATCTGACGTTTGCAATCGGAAATACGATTTTTCAGATCTAATACACAGGCTTCTTGAGAATTTTTCTTCTCGTTTAGCTGTTTAATTCCAACATTCTTACTTCCAGCTTCATCTTGAAAATCATGAATCACTTTGCCAAGTCTATCTTTCATAGAATCTAAGAGATTAACCTGAGAAATATTATAGATCGCTTGATGTATTTTTTCTCCCTGATTACTAATAAAATATTTGTCAAGTTGTTCACCATCAAAGAAAAAATATTCTTTAATGTCTTCAGGAATATACTGTTTTAAAAGATTATCTATTCTTTCAGAATCTGTAATAACATCATTTCCAGATGGGGCCATTACCGTGACAATAAATGTAGGTTTAAATTCAAATGCCTCCTTATTAGCCTTGAATTCCTGAGTTCTTTCAAATGTAATGTGTTTATTGTCGACACCGATAGTAACAGATACCTTTACTTCACATTTTTCATTCCCTTTTGAAATTGCTTCCTCTAATACAGTACTATTAATTCTTTTTCTTGCACGTTTTTCATTTCCAAGATGTGATTCTTTTCCGTATAGACACCATGAAATAGCATTTAACAGATTGGTTTTTCCTATTCCGTTATTTCCCAAAATGATATGCAAATCATATGGACCTTTTCTATCGAAATTGAATTCAACATTTTTATATTGTCTAAAATTATTTATTTTAACACATTCTATTCTCATTACTCGTCACCTTTAATAGCATTATCTATTGCAGCTTTATATTTTTTCTTAAATTGTCCTAGTCCCTTATTTTCTTCATCAAGAATGCTTATGATGAACTCTTGCTGCTTCTTATCATCTTTTGTTTTTTCTGCAACTTTCTTTAAAATTGTTTTATTCAAAGCCATTGTTAATCCCCCATTTCTTCATATAATTTCTTTAATGCTTCAATATTATTTGATGCATTTTCAACAATATCAAATATACGATTTTTCTCTTTATCGCAGATTAATTTATCAAATTCTGCCATTTCTGAATCTGACAGTTTTGATGAACTTGGGCGAATTGTAATGTCCCAAATATTTGCACTTGTTTTTCCAGGTGCCTGTCTAATGACACGACCTATTCTCTGAATATATTCTCTAGGATTCGTAGAACTGGCCATTAAAATGGCATTCTGTGCGCTTGGAATATCAATTCCTTCATCAAGACACTTAATAGCAACCAGCGACTTATAATGTCCCTCTTTAAAGTGCTTTATTATATGTTGCCTTTCAGTCATATCACCAAATCTTGATTCAATTGTTGTGCCAGCTTCCTGTGTGAATGAATGTGCAGGAATACGTAATTCGTACAATATTTGATTAACCTTATTAATCTGCTCCGGTGACACAAAAATTATCAAATCTCGAATTTCATCCATTGATAATAGGATTTCTTTCAATTTTTCGTATTTGTTTTTAGCATCTTTGACAATATTCGCGCGTTTAAACAACAAGCGTTCTAATTTCTCTGCATACTCATCAGAATCTTTAGAGAATGCGCTAAGCTTTCTAACCTCTTTAGAAATTTTTGCGTAATCCGCTAATTCTTCCTCTGTAAGATCAACAAATTCAAGATGGTATGTGTAAGGAACAAGAAACGTCTTTCCAGTAATAGGGTTTACCGTTGTCAGTGCATCTCTAATAGTAAATTCAAAAGAATTATTACCAAAATAATCATCCAATACTTTTGTTCCGCTTTCATCAAACCATCTACTAGGAGTTGCACTTAACCCGACGCGATAACGATATCGTTCTAATAATGCCTTTCTACATTTTGATGCACCTAATCCATGAGCCTCATCTCCAATAAAGAGATAATTAATATCTTGGTGGCTCTTTTCAATTATATTTATAAAATCTTGTTTTGCTGCAGTAATATGTGTTGTAAAAAGAACGGCTGTATCAATAAAACTGGTAGCTGTACGTAACACAATTTCATGCAGAGTGTTTCGCCACTTTTTATTAGTGCCATCAATAATTGCAGATACATCAAAATTAAACGGCAGGCTATCTATCTCACTTTTCCATTGTAGGGACAATGTACCCTGAGGGCATGCAATAATTACTATTAGCTTTTTTTGAGTTAACATTAATTCTTCTATACATCCAAATGCTGTTCGTGTTTTACCAGTTCCTGTAGCCATTTGAAATAAAAGCCTGTAATCATTTCTAACCCATTTTTTTACAGCGTCCTTTTGATAATAAAAAAGGCTCAAACTGTTATCCAATATGTTCTTCTTATCAACATATCGTTTATAACTATGTAAAATATTATTCTCTGCTCTGAATGATGTAGATTTCTCAATTAACTTCTTTTTAACAGATTCAGGAAGATTGTATGTCTGAATATTATTTCTTTTATTATTCCAAAACTCATGAAATTTCTGTTCATCTTTTACCAAGTATTTTTTTTCTTCATTCCAGGATGAAAAAACTTTAAATTCTTCAACATTATGAAGCCAGCCGGATGCAGTTTCATTTATTGAACCACTAAAAGATATTTTATTACCTTCTAAATCCGTTAATATTCCTACCTTTTGATGTAAAATCCCGCTTTGGTCTATTTCATTCCCAGTACAAAACCTACCTGATTCTTTAACTACAGCCAACTTAATTTCCAAGTATCCATTTGCAATCATCCAGCCCAATGCTGAAATATGTTGTTCTTGTAACGAATCTTCTAAATCATCAAACATATTTTGATATTTTTCACTCAAAAAGCTATCTGGATCAGTATTCACAAGTTCTAATATTTCCGCATCTTTTTCATCTAATCTAGGGCATGCTATAAGACGCATAACACCATGGTTTCTGATAAAACCAGCCATGCCTTTTGCTGCGATAGCAAGACTTGAAGACGTAAAAAAACCAGCTATGCGGTCATACGATTTTGCACATCGTAAAACCGGAGCATAGAATTCCTCCACGAGGTCATCTTGCCCGCTTTCATAGCTGGATTTTAAATTTAATTCTATAAAATTTTTACACAAGAAAATCACTCGCAATCGTGCTCATTTTTAGCGGATAATTCCGAATTACCCTCTATTATTGATCTTAGCACATTTTCCACATTTGATCTTCTTCTATTTTGAGTTGATGTTGATAATATTTTGATTTCTTCATAGATCTTAGATATTGATCCTGCTTTAAAAACACTTTGAATGATAGGTATTCGCAAACAAAGTTTCTTAATTAACTGCTTCTTTTTATCTTCATCCAAAAGGTAAAATCTTCTACCAAACACAGATGTATAAATATGAGACTTATTACCATTCTTACTAATACACGCTAAGTCCAGTAACGCAGCTAATTTGGCATGATTTTCACCATATTTTTTTTGAGCAACAGTTCCTTCTTTCATATTGTCATGCTTCTGACCAAGATAATATCCTAATTCTTCAAAAGACATAGAAGCATCAGAATCAACCAATATTCTATTCACCTCAAAAAATGCATCATTCAAATCACTGTATTGAGGAATATTATCTTTACTAACTTCTTCAAGATTATCAGAACCTGCTATTATTTCCACTATTTCCTCAATACTATATTTAAGCAATATCTCAATCAAACGATCAGTTATTGATTCAATATCTAAACATTCAGAGTTACCATAGGTTAAACACTGCAAATCAATTTCTTTTTCAAAATACCATTTGATAAAGTTTTTCTCATTCTCTGTATCTTCTGAAAAGATGTTATTCCAACACATACCTTTCTTTTTGCAAAGGCTACATAGTGGTTTGTTTTCATATCTTCTTCCGTAACCATATTGAATAGCATATAGATTTTCTTGGTCAAATCTTAAATCAAAATATTTTGCCGCAATGTCCGGGAATTTTTCTTCAAAGTCTAGCATACTCTGATACGCCGCACAGTTAGTTTCTTGATTCTTTTTGTATTCCTGATTTGCCAAACAGAATTCTCTAAAAGATTTCTTTTTAAAGAAATTAGGCTGATTACACCAACGTGCCAACTCAATATACATTCCCTTATATGGACTTTCTTTATATTTTTCATAGCGCATAATATACGGAAGACTACCATATTTCATCAATGTTGCAATTCTGAAAAATACGCCTTCTATATCTTTTTCATCTTGCGAATCATAACCGCTAATTACGTACATTTTGCACACTCTAGAAGAATATCTTTTCCAAAGCTGAACCTTTTCCACAATAAGATCTGTGTCTTCAAGATGATCAAATGCGAATATAAAATCACCATGATATTTGGTATGTGTGAATCTATATGCTTTTCGATCCGTCATCAATCGCAAATCTATACCTTGACGAAACTGGAATGGTTTTCCGGTGGCCTCCAATTCATCCATTACCTCTTCCCATTTTGGATAAGCAAGAATGTTATCATCCCACAAATAAATGTACGGTTTGTTCTCATCATAAAACTCTGTTACTTTAGAGTGTCTGAAGGTATGATCGTATTTTTTATTAACACAAAAAGAACATTTTCTAAAGCATCCTCTTGTAGTAAATCCTATTGAATAATCCAAGTAATCTGCAAAATGAGTTCTACTCTTTCCTGAGGCAATCTGTTCCTCAACATATTCTGTGTACAAATCATAATCAGGTTTATGATGTTCTATTTCATCTGGTAAATTTTGTCCACCATCTGGGAAAAATCCAGTCCCCCCAATATGAACGTTAGGTAATTTTACAACCCACTCTGGAATATCAGAGAATGTGAATACTTTCGATATATATATTTCATCGTAATCATACACATCTTCATAAGAACGATAAATTAATTTTACGTCATGACCTTGTTCTTTATAATATCCTGATATTTTCATTAATGATAAATTGGGATGGCGAGTGCCGTGATCCATCAAATCAGCATCTAATATACCAATTTTCATAAGTTGCATCCTTTCATTTTGATCGAACTTTTCTTCGATCTATAGTCCATTTGATTATACCATATCAGCAAAAAATAACAAGATCTGGTGTGAAAAAACTTGACATTTCAGTAACGTGTGATCACTTTTTGGTTCTTACTCATATTTCCAAAATATTAATATAAAACGTAGTATGATCAATGTTAACTTCCAACGTTTTTACAATATAAATCTCCAAAAAATAATAGAATCTTTCACCTCATACATCATATATTCCTCCCTATTAAGTCAAGTCTTTTTTCCTTGAATATCAAGGATTTTTTCAATATATCATCAATAAATATCTCAGAAGAAGGAGCCATAGGAATGGACATTTCTCTGT
>NZ_JBQHXR010000050.1:0-3261 GCF_052063365.1 Blautia sp. HCP3S3_G3
TGTCCCGCGTCGAATTATAGTTCTCACCTACCGCAACTATACGGCAGATTATTTTCGGAACATCCCTTTTCATGTCTATCTTAACGTGCTGTGTTTTACGGCACGTTTTTTTCTGTTTATCTTGACCATTTCTTCCCTTACCCGTATAGTATTCCATGAAACTAAAAAAAGAGAAAGAACAGCCCCTACCACAGTTCGTTCTTTCTCTCATCTCATGTGTGTGCCGCAAGCAGTGCCTTGAACAGGATCTGTGTCCTAATGATAGTGGCCCTCTGCTGATAGCAGTCACATCAACACTATTATGATAAGAAAAAACTCCCTGTTTTGCAAGTTAATTCGTATTAAATCTTCTTCTAAATTGCTTTTTGATTCATTTATGGCTGGTTTTCTCCCAGAGAAGGAAGTCTGCCCTTGTTGTGGTGCCTCCCACACTTGCCACTCCCATGCCTCCTATGAACGGAATCTCATTGACTTTATCTCCGGAAGACCGGTTTATCATACCGTCTGTATCTGCCGGGTTATCTGCAGAAGCTGCGGGCATACCCATGCCATTCTCCCTGATCTGATCATCCCCTACAGTACTTATGGCCTGTTTTTTATCCTCCGTGTCATTGCCGAGTATCTTACCGGAAGATATACTGTCGAGCAGCTTTGTTCCAGATTTGATATCTCACACTCCATGCTCTACCGCTGGTATTCCCTGTTCCTCTCCCACAAGCAGGAATGGCTCGGTATGCTCACTTCCGCCGAGACTTCCTCTTTTGCTTTCCTGAAATCGCTCTGCAGGATCCCTGAATTCTCTGCTGTTGCCTCCGCTTTCGTGCTCCATACTTCGTTTTCCTTTCTCCAGTCCCACAGAAATCCGGCGCCATACCGCCAGACCGTATTCTGACATATCCGGGTTTTCCACCGGCCACACGACACGGGCATTCCTTCTTGCACTCCTTTGTTTTACCATAGTCTCAAGGAGGGATTACACTATGAATGAACACAAAGAAGAAATCCGTAAAGCTGCTGAAGTCGCCCAGTTCCGCTTCGGCATCATCGCACCCGTCATCCAGGATCTCTATCCGGATGCTTCCAGAACTGCTTTCTACAAACGCGTGGCAGCTTCACCATTCACGCTTCCTGATGGTTCCGTTGTGGAGTATAACTATAAGACCATCGAAAAATGGGTCTCCATGTACCAGCGCGGCGGGCTTGAGGCACTGATGCCCCATCCACGCTCTGACAAAGGCCTTACCAGGGTACTCCCGGATACTGCCATCGAAGAGATCTACCGCCTCAAAAAGGAGTTTCCCAGGCTCAATGCCACCCAGATCCACCAACACCTGGTCGCCGATTCCTTTATCCCGGCCACCGTCAGTGTCTGTGCTGTCCAGCGTTTTATCAAAAGGAACGACCTGAAATCTGCACGTGACCCCAACATTCGTGACCGCAAAGCCTTCGAAGAAGATGAATTCGGCAAGATCTGGCAGGCGGATACATGCTACTTCCCACACATTACGGAAGATGGAAAGTCCCGGCGCGTTTACTGCGTCATGATCATCGATGACCATTCCCGTCTCCTGGTCGGCGGCTGCCTCTTTTATAACGACAATGCCTACAACTTCCAGAAAGTCCTCAAGGATGCCATCGCCACTTATGGTCTGCCCGACAAGCTGCTGGTCGATAATGGTTCTCCTTATTCCAATGAGCAGCTTTCCATGATCTGTGTCGCCCTCGGCATTGTCCTGATCCATACACGTCCAAGGGACGGCGCCTCCAAAGGCAAATCGGAGAGACAGTGGCGCACCCTGAAGGAACGCTGGTTATACTCCCTTGATCCTTCACGCATCACTTCCCTGGCACAGTTCAACTCCATGCTCAGGGATTACATGCGCTCCTACAACACCACCGTCCATTCCGGCATCAGCTGTACTCCTATGGAACGTTACCGGAACACGAAAGACCATCCCCGCATCCCTGAATCACGGGAATGGCTGGATAACTGTTTCTTCAACCGCATTACCCGCAAAGTACGCAAAGATTCCACAGTCTCCATTGACAAAATCAGCTATGACTGTCCCATGCAGTTTATCTCATCCACAGTAGAGATCCGCTTCCTTCCCGACGACATGGATTCTGCTTTCATCTTATATGAAGGAAACCGTTTCCCGATCCGTAAGACCAATAAATATGAAAACTGTCACACCAGGCGTAACAATGGACCTGCACTTGACTATTCAAAGATCGGAGGATGACCATGGTTTATAACTCTTTCTATGGACTTACTTTCAACCCTTTTGACAAACAGCAGCTCAAAGAAAAGGACTGCTTCCGTTCCAAAGACTTTATGGAAATGAATGTCCGTCTCAACCACCTGAAAAACATCAGGGGGATCGGGGTTTTTACCGCACTTCCCGGCATGGGGAAATCCTATGCCCTGCGGTGTTTTGCCAAAAGCCTGAACCCCAACCAGTACCACATGGAGTATATGTGCCTGTCCACCATCAGTGTCGCTGACTTCTACAAACAGTTCTGTTCCATCCTGGGTGTCTCTGACAAGGGTGGTAAACCGGCCATGTTCAAGGCCATCCAGGAACAGATCACCTACCTGTACCGCGACAAGCACCAGCCCCTGCTCCTTGCCATCGATGAAGCCCAGTACCTCAGCAATGGCATCCTTAATGACATCAAGATGCTCATGAATTACGGCTATGATTCCCTGAACTGCTTTACCCTGATCCTCTGCGGTGAGTCACACCTCAATGACATCCTCCGCAAGCCGATCCATGAAGCACTCCGTCAGCGCATCACTATCCATTATAATTATGAAGGGCTCGATGACCATGAAGTATCCGAATATATCCTTCACAAACTGAACTGTGCCGGTGCTTCACGCAGCATCATCAGCGAAGCTGCCCTTGGTGCTATCCACGGATACTCCCGCGGCAATCCGCGCCTCATCGATAACCTCATGACGGACGCCCTGACAATCGGTGCCCAGCAGGAACGCCAGGTCATTGATGACGAGATCATCCTCGCTGCAGTCAATAATCAAAACTTTTGAACCATAATTATTCAATTTTTAAGGCTGTGACCACGTTTGTGCTCATGGCCTTATCTTAAAAGAGCCGCCTGCTCTTTTAAGATAAAGCTACGAGATTGTGCCGTTTCTCCGCTGACAAAGTGATTTATGCAGACTGACAGCGCAGTCAGGGAGATAAAAGCATCTATTATAACGTGCCGTTAGCTCCGCTGACAATTCGCCGTTTCACA
>NZ_JBQHXR010000051.1:0-2842 GCF_052063365.1 Blautia sp. HCP3S3_G3
ATTGTATATTCCGACCACTGAGAGCAGACTGCACGGTGTTTTAGTGCACGCTTTCCGCTCATTCAGTGCACTCTTTCCGGTATGGTGAACACTCCGTTCCCGAAAAAATAACGATAACTTTCCGGGAAGGAGTGCAGTTTATTTAGTTACTGTTCTGGTGGAATGGTTAAACCTGCATCCAGCAAGGTTTTTTCCAACAGATTAATTCGGTCATAAAGCCGCTGGATTTCCTTCCAGTTAGAGCTGGTCAATTCATCAGCTTCCTGGAGAGCGTACTGCAAAACCTGATAATCGATCCAGATATTACATCGACCACCTTCACGAAATGGGCATTTATCCTTCATTGGTGCCTCCTTCCGTGCTGGCCGCCAATCCATGGCGCTTGCGCATGGAAACGCGTCCTTCAATCATGATATCGTATGCATTGTGGATGATACGATCCATGATGGCTTCTGAAATCGGACTGCCTTCATCGGCCTCCGGATCGATACGTGCGTACCATTCTTCGGTTGTGTACTGCGTGCAAAAGATCATGGAACCATTTTTGCTGTTTACACGGGCTTCGATTATCTCCAGGAGATTATAGGTTTCCTGTGGCGTAAGACAGCGGATCAACCACTCATCAAGAATGAGAAGGTCAGCCTTTTTATAATCTTTGATTATTTTTGCAAATGTTCCAGTTGCCTTGCCCATGCTGAGTTCATCTAAAAGTTCCGGCATGCGGATATAGATCACCTTCTTGTATTTTCTGCATGCAGCATTACCAAGAGCGCAGGCAAGATATGTTTTTCCTGAGCCGCTTGCACCCTTTAAGATGATGTGGTGGTTTTCATTGATATACTGACAGGTCGCAAAGCGCAGGATTTGTGCCTTATCAAGCTTTCTGTCCGGAAGATACTCAATTCCTTCCACACAGGCTGATGCAAGAGAAAAGCGTGCTTTTGTGATTAGCTTTGTTAGTTTTGTTTTCTGACGGCGGTTCCATTCAGCATCAATGATCAGACCGATACGTTCTTCGAATCCTAACTGGGAATAGGTTGATGGATCCTGCATCTGACGACTGAGTTCTTCCGCCATTGCACTGCAGTGCATAGCCTTTAAGGTGTCCAGTGTTGACTCATTGATCATTCTGCAGCACCTCCTTTTGCGAATGCTGCAGCACCACGGGTAATTCCTTTGCTGCGTTTCTCAGGATGTGATGGTTTTGATACCGTCTCCAAAGGAAGTTTATCCTGTCCGTTTTTGAGGATGGTCAGAACACTTCGTAGAGATGGCTGTTTTGTAAATGTCAGCAACCGTTCGCAGGCCTTCTCCATCCGTTTCTGACCGTAACGATCCGCGGCTTTCATAAGGCTTACGCAGTATTTAAATCCCTGTTCAGGTTCCTTATCTGAGGTCAGGAAATACTCTGTTACTTTTCTGGTCGATTCTCCAATAGAGGATGCCCAGTTTAAGAATTCATCCGGAGCATAGGAAAGATACTTCTGATGCTCCTGTGGCATATGCTCCATCTTTCGGATGGGCTCAATCTGAGCTTTTAACCGACGTATGTGCGATGCCACGCGACTCCCATGGAAGAAAACTTCTACAGTGTCATTTGAAATCCTGATGTCCACCTGTTCACCGATCAAATCAAATGGAACGGAGTATTTATTGATTCCGTCACTTATGAGATAATCATTCTGAACCTTAGCAGTGGACCAGACTGCGGGCTCAAAGGAGGCGATAGGGAGCGGCTGCATAAATGCTTTTTCTTCATTTTCAAAAGCGGAGCGACGGTTCCCTACTCTTTTTTGAAAGGGTCTTGTATTCAGTTCCTCCAGCTTTTCGGCTACGGCTTTCCGTGCCTCATCCAATGAGAAAAAGTGATGGTTACGCAATGCTGCAATGATCCAGGTGGTTGCAAACTTTACAGAGCCTTCCGCATTAGGCTTATCATCCGGATGTTTGACTCTTGCCGGAACGATTGCTGTATCATAGTTGTCAGCCATTTCCCTGTATGCTTTGGGAATGACAGTCTCATAACGGGTATTCTTCGTGATACCGGTCTTGAGATTATCCGGGATCAGAAGCCTTGTAACACCACCAAAGTATTCGTATGCATGGACATGACAGTTGATGAATACATCTGACTTCATATTTGGACATGCTTCCGCATACACGTAACAGCTACATGAGAGTACTGCCACGAAAAGATATGCCGGCGAAATATCACCAGTTACCGGATCATAAATATCAATCGTGGTACCGGCCCAGTCAACCTCCATTGCATCTCCCGGTTTGTGATGGATACGCATGGTTGCTTTTGTTACACGCGCCCATTTTCGATAGTTTTCATTAAATTGTGTACTCATGTAGGGTTTTTTTCCGGCAGCAACTGCCTCGGCACAGTATTCTGTCCAAAGCAGAGTAAGAGTAACGCCTTTTTTAGCCAGCTCTTGATGGATCTTAGGATAGTCCGGGAGCATACGCCTCTCAGAAGTCTTTTTACGCTCTGGATAAAAGAGAGATTCCAACGTATAGTTGGTGACATCATCGCCCAATGGCCATTTGATCTTCAGAAGTTCGGCTAGTTTTAGCACCTCATGAATGGTGTTTCTGGAGCTGTGAACACTGGATGCTATGTCGACATTTGAGTAGTTGAGGCTTTTTAGCCTCAGAATTTCGCGATAATTTACCATAATTATCGTCCTCCCATAAATGATAGTCACACAAATGTGTGCCAATCTCATTATAGGAGTATATTTCCGGGATGTTCAACAGGGCGGAAAGGATGCACTGAACTAGCGGAAGTCCTGCTCAAAATGTCCGTGCAGTGTGCACTCACTGAACGGTATATACA
>NZ_JBQHXR010000052.1:0-2371 GCF_052063365.1 Blautia sp. HCP3S3_G3
CCATATAATCCCGGCAGAGTTCCACCATGTCATCAGAAAGATAGATCAGGCGGTCTCTGTTCCCCTTGCCATCAAGAATGATGACCGTCCCGGCGTCAAGATCAATGTTTTCCTGCAGCAAGAGGCAGGCTTCAGATGCACGCAGCCCGTTCAGATAAATAAGCCGGAACAATACGGGGTACTCATTTCCCATGCGTCGGGTGTTGGCACTGCTCCTCCTGGGTGAATAGCTGTCCACCTGATCAAAAAACTCAGAAATTTCATCAGACGTGAACAGATGTATTACCGCCTTCTGGTAGTGTACTTCTATCGGAGGACAGTAACTCGGTATCCCAAGACCATTCAGATACTTCGCAAACTGTCTTATGACACATACCCTTGTAGCACAGCACTTTTCACCTTCCGTGTCTCTTTTCTTTACCCAGCCTGAAAGGGTTTCCTGTGTTAGTCCCGCTGCATCATATCCATGCTCCTCCCAATAGTTATCAAACATGCGCATCCACTTGGATTCGTTAAAATACTTATATCCCAGTGACTTCTTCTCCTGTATAAATCCTGTTATCCACTCAGCAATACTGCTTGTATAAATGATTTCCTCAGACATGCCTGTACCTCCTTCCAATTGACAGACCTGTTTCTGCCAGAGATAGTGGACACAGGCGCATTCTTTCAGCATCCAGTGACGTATATTTATGTACATTTGAGCAATCCGAATGCCCAAGCATTTCAGCAGTTTCAACAATGGTTGCACCACTATTAAGTGTGGATGACCCAAATGTCTTTCTTGCAAGGTGGATTCTGCCGGTCGATGCTCCAGCCCGTTCCATAGCATTTCTGCAGGCTGAACAACCGACTGGATCATATGGTGCCTTCGTTTTCAGGAATAACATGTCGCTGCCGGTATTCCTGCGCCTGGCATCTTTTATATACCTGTATATGGCATTACCGGTCCTCGCGTCCATCGGGTGAAAATGCGCCACCCTCGTCTTTTGCTGCATAATACGGATCGTCCTGTTTTTCCAATCAATGTCAGATAACCGTATTCCCACGATGTCGCACGAACGGAACCCGGTGTTCAGTGCTATCTTGAGGATTGCAGCATCCCTCAGTTCCAGGGGATTCACAGCATTTTTGCAGTACGACTCAATTGCATCTATATCTTCAGTTGAAAGTACATCAATGATCTTTTCACCTCCTGCAGCCCTGTTCGGCAGGGCATGGTGTATTCCCATAGGAATAATGCCGTTTATCTCAAGAAAAATGAGGAACTTCCTTATATGGCTGTTGTATGCATTCTTAGCCTCCGGGGTTTTATGCCCGTTATCACAAAGATTAAACTCCTTGATAACCTGTGGGGATATTTCAGCGAAAGATGTGATCCCTGATGATACAAGGAAACTGCAGAAAACTGTACTGCAGGTACTGTACATTTTTATAGTGTTCTTTTCCCAGCCTTCCTTTTCTTTGGCAGCAATAAATGGTGCAAGCATCTCCTTGCACCATGCAGGAAGATCATCATATCTATTATTCTTGTGCTTCCACCGATGCAGTGGGAGGATATCCCCTTCCCTGATATAGTCGTCGTACATTTCATAGGTCCGCCGTGCCATACAAAATCCCTTCCCGAAAAGGTGTTCGCCCACATCACCAAACCAGGCTTCCACAACAGTCCTGTCATACCCGATATTCTCTTTATCGAGAAAAAGATACAGCAAGGTAAGATGGTAGTGCGCAGAGTCAGTCATGGTCTTGCTGTAGCTGGCGGCTTTCAGCTTCTCTGTAAAATCATCAATCGATTTATAAAATCTATCAGCAGAAAAGTTATTGCCCTTTTTACGGTATCCGGTTACTGTTTCCTGTGAACAGGGCGACAAATCTGATAAAGACGTACACTTTCCTGATTCGATATAATGCATATATATCGGGTATCCTTTCCTACACAGTCCCTTGTCTGCCATGTATCCAAGGAAACCACAAACGAGTCCCTCTTTATTATAATAAGCCTTAGATGACTCCTTCAGGAACTGATCATACATGTCAAGCATGTCATACCCAATATCTCTCATGTCGTTCGCACCGTTATACTGTGCAAAACAGCAGAATTGTGTTACAGCATGCCTGATGTTTGCCAGATGATTTACGGTATAGGTTCCATCAGAAGTTATCTCACTCAGATATGCTTGAATGCACTCTGAAAACTGTTCTGACGGATATGCATAAACCGTAAGGTGTGAGCCCAGAACCTTCCCTGATTTATAAACATCATCCAGTCTGTAAATAGCGTTTAAATATGCTGACCGGATATACTTCGCAACATTGCTCTCACACCAACTGAGTGCAGTATCACGGGAATAACTCTCTGATTTGGAAG
>NZ_JBQHXR010000053.1:0-2156 GCF_052063365.1 Blautia sp. HCP3S3_G3
TTTTTTTCTGTTTGCCATAATAAAGGGCCTCCTATGAATTAGATTTTATCATAGAAGACCCTTATCGCATATATTTCCATATGCTATTTACAGACTTTTTTTCACAGGCTCGTCGGGTGTGGGCGGAGCCCGCAAAAAGCAATCAATACAATGCTTTATTTGTCATGCAAAAAAAACAAAAAAGATGTATAAACTTTTCACACATGGGCATACTGTAAATAGAAAGACAGATTCGACAACACCAACATTCTAAAGGCGACAGCAAAATTCTACATATCTATTTCTTATCAGAAAGATTCACTTTCCAAAGACACAAGATTTTTTACAGCCTCTAATAGTTCTTCAGCATATTCTGTAAATATTCCTTATAGTGCTACTTTACATTTTCCAATCCAGTAATCTTCATATCATCCCCGATGCCGGTTATTCATTTATGATAGCAGCATAGGCATCATCTAACTCCTGTAACAATTCAAGACGAACTATTTCCTCTGCTTTTTCAAAATAATCATCAATCAACTTGAATCCGGTGTTTGCGTACTTCTGTGCCTTTGAATATATATTTCCAACATCATTTAATTGGTCAAGGTCATTAGTATCCTCCATATCTCCAATAAATGTAGAATAAAGAAAGGCTTCATTTTTTGTATTTATGTATTCACCTCGAACTAATGTTTCAGGCTTTGAAAGATCAGTTTCAATACCACTTTCAATACCTAATGCCATTGCAAATAAAAACAAATCCATACGAGAACAGTTTTTTGTATCTAAACTCAAAAGATGTGATGAATCAATTTTTTCAATGGTTTTTTTCGCATCACCAGAGCAATTCAATATTTTTACTGTCTTTTCCATTTTATCACCTACTTAATATATGTTTCTCTTTCATCAACTGTTGTTAATTCCTTAAAAGTACTTGAACATGGCTCTAATACATTTCGTATTTCCTGAGAATATTCTGACGGTGTAAAAGTCATTATAACTTGTTTATTCTCAGATAACTGATTTAAGACATCAGCAAAATTTGCTCTATTATCAAGATCAACTCTTCCAACCGGGGTATCAATAAACAGCATTGAATCATATCCAGATACCTTTTGAAGGGCAAGCGTAAAAGACAATGCTAACAGTGCTCTTTCTGCAGCACTGCATCCACCAACCATAGGATAACCATATTTATCAAAAAGCTCCAAATTATAAGAATCATCCAATTCAATATGGCTAAATGTTTCCGTTTTCCAATCTAATTTTTCGAAAATTTCCATGGTTTCAACAGTCATTTTGTCTTTGACCTCTGTCATCATTTCGTCCTCTATATCAGTAATTATAGAAAGTGATTTTTGTGCAAAAGAAATCTTTCTTTGCAGGATAACAAGGTCTGCTTGATTTTGAATTGCTTTTTCCAATTCACCTTTTGTTAGCTCTAAGTCCTTTTGTGCATTTTCAAGTTGCACTTCTAATTTTATACGATCCTCTGTGTTTTTCTTTTTTAAATCCTGATATTTTGATCTTTTTTCATGCATTTCTCGTATCTTGTCTTTATCAGAGTAATTCTTTAAAAATGCATCCAGTTTATCAAAACGATCACGCAATTGTTTTAACTCATAAGTGATATTTTTTTCTCTTTCGATATGTTCAGCGCGTTCTTTAGGGTATTCTTTGCATCGCTGCATTGCATCCTCTAACGAGCCTTTTATCTTCACTAACAAGTGTGACACTGTGGAAGATAACTCCAATTTTTTCAAAAGATCTCTAACTACCGCTTCCTCTTCTTCATCCATAGGTCGATCGCAAATTAAACATTTGTGATATTCCAACATTCTTTTAAGAAATTGAGGATCAATGTTTGCAGGCAGTTGTCCCTTTTCCTCTTTTTCATTAATTAAATCAAGAGTCTTTTTCAACTTTGGATACATTGAAAATAATATCTTATACTCACGTAAAAACTTCGAGAACTTAATAATTTGCAATTCAAGTTCATTCTCTTTTGTCTCAATTTGTAAAGATACTTCCTGAAATTCTTTTTCCTTATCTGGGACTCCATCTGGTCCTATGTCAAGATTTAGTACAAGTTAAAATGAGGTTTTCCTCATCTTAACTTGCCATCAGCAATTCGTCTTTCTAGATTCTACGATACAGTTCTTCATAATCATTTG
>NZ_JBQHXR010000054.1:0-1849 GCF_052063365.1 Blautia sp. HCP3S3_G3
ATGATGTTGGGGTCAAAACCATAAATAAGTTTGCCCCTATTCCTATATTACCTTGAAAAATTCATATTTTGTAGTATATCGCCGGACTTTTTGGGATATATGCTGGGTATTCCCTCCCTTGTTTTATGCAAGTACCGGATTTGGGGCATAGTTTCCCAGACCCTTCACATAATTGAAGAGTTTTCGGAAATTCAACGCTGCTATTTTGGAACCAAAAAAGAACTTCCCACGCTGTTTTCCACGAGGCATCTTTTCCAAATGGTAATTCTTTCGGATATTTGACGGAACAGTTTCCACTCCATTACGGAGCCTTGCATAATTTTTTAATTCTTCGCTGCTCATGTTCCTCTGGATTTTTGCACGTTCATGTGCTGCTTTGGATGTTACTATTTTTGCAACCCGCTTAAAAATTTTCGGCTTGCATTGATCCTGATACGGACAGTTGGCACACTGCTCATGCAGAAAGGAAACGGCACACTGATTGCTTTGTTTCATATAAGAGCAGCTTTTCGGCGAATGGCCGGCTGGACATCGGAGGACTTTTGTTCCCTCTTCGTTAAATTCAAAATCAGCAAGGATATCCGGAGCTGGTTTCCCTGTCAGGCTTGTGGTAATCAGTTCGACGTTTTTATCAGCTGCAAGTTGTGTGTTTTCTGTTCCGCTGTATGCTCCATCTGCAACTATAACAGTCCGTTCTTCCTGTTTACTCATCTGCTCAAGGTGCTCTTGGATAAACTGACTGTCACTGTGGTTGTTTTGCTCATACTGATACCCTGTTACAACAGAGCCATTGGCTCCAACGGATTCCTCAAGATTGGCTGCATATCCCCGATGCTCTTTCCCTGCCTTGCTTCGGAATGTAGCTTCCGGATCAGAAGGATTCTGCATCATGGATGATTTCATGCCGCCGTCTTCTTTTGTGCGCAGTCTGCGCTTTTCATTTTCAACAATGGTCTGTTCTGACAGGCATCTGACAAACAGATCATACTCTGTTGAATCATTGTAATCAGACTCACACAAGGCAAGGAGTTTATCTGCATCCGTTAAGAGTTGCTTTATACGATCATCTGAATCGGTACTGCGCTGATGATAAATCACTCTGTTAAAATCGTTAGGATCGATATAGTGTTTTAAATCGTCAGACAGAGCGGAACCATTGATTTTATTCACATACATCGCCATCTTCGCAATGCAGGTGTATATCAGTTCCATCCGACTGAGCTTGCGGATGTTGGATTCAATCATCATGGAATCCATACGTCTGACTTTACCGCTGATTCCCATCAGTTTTGAAATGGAAGCACTTAGATCTTTCACACAATCATGGTAGAGATCTTTGTTGTGAAGTGTTTCATAATCATAACACCGCTTGCGGAAACGGCTTAAGGTCTTATCACTCAAAGGCTGTTCTTCAAAACTTGTTGTATGCAGGGCATACTGAATTCGAAAATCCAGCATAAGATTTTCAACCATCTCGTCATCGGAATAATCAAAAAGCTCTTTGATAATGAGTGCACCAACAATCACGTTGACCGGAGTATTCGGTCTGGATGCCTTATCACTGTATAAGACAGAAAAACGCTTTTCATCAATGGAAGGAAATATTTCATCGGCAAAGACCTTTGCCCAGGATTTTTCCAGTGCTTTTTGTTCTCTAGCAGTTAATCCGGAGAAACTATCCGTAAATGACATTTGCTGGTAAGCGTTTTCTTTGAATGACATAGAGATTACCTTCTTTCCTTAGATATCTCTATTATACAGTAAGTAAACCATTTAGGCATGTATTTACTACAAAATCTATGAACTTTTCAAGGTACTATGGCAGGGCTTTTGACCCCAACATCATAAT
>NZ_JBQHXR010000055.1:0-1732 GCF_052063365.1 Blautia sp. HCP3S3_G3
AAACAATTCGCAGAAACAATCATCTTTAAAGTGACTGACACATTTGCAAGGTTCTAAAATCAGCACAAAATAATCTGCCGGATAGGGCATCATTTAATTTGCCGGACAACAGTATGTAATAGCTGGTAAAAATCCATCCATATCCGTTTTAAAATATTCTCGCATAAATTTAGGCTCCTATTATTTGCTTTGGTTGCTTCCCCCGGAAGAAGTACCATGAGAAGAGCTACTATTCGATGACTGCCCACTACTTCCAGATGAGGAAGCAGACGAAGAATGCGAGGAAGTATTTGATGATGAGCTATAACCCTGTCCAGATGAATTTCCTGAATTTAACGAACTCTTCACGGATTCACTTCTGTCTCCAGTAGTTCGAGAAGTACTAGATGATGTTGCTGTTCGCACAGCATTGCTACGCTCATTCGTGGAAGAAGTATTGTTATTTGTCTGGATGCTATCTCTCACAGCAGTTTCTCTTGAGCCTGATTTTACTGTAGTTCCTTTATGGTTACTGTTATTGCTGGCACTGCTACTCGTTTTTGTACTTTTTTTTTGAGCTGAGCTATTGTTCATATTGCCATCAAACTGTGAATGCAGCTGAGAAGTTGTTTTGCCGACTGAATCCGCCTGACTTCCACAGGTCTTGGAAAAGCTTTTGCAATTATCTGTTATACCCGCGGCTTTCTCATGATTGTGGATTTCCCCTTGCCCTTTATGTGCATTTTTGGGTACCGCAACCGCCTCTCCATCACCCCCGATATGATGATGAACTAACGGTTGATTTCTATATTGTTCCCATCCGGGATTGTGGGCAATCATTTTTGCGTCTACAATAGGTGCATGTCCATCTTTTACTCGCACTGCATTTTTCTTACTGAACATTTCCGGATGGCTTTGGTAAAGAGAATCAAAGTACTTAGCACTATTTCGTTCCCACCCTTGAGAATTTGCATTTGAATTACCCTTACCAAGATACTGCATTTCGACTTTTAAACTTTCGCTGTGTCTTAATGTATAAGTTTCACCAGTTGAGGTGGTATGCACTTTATCTAATACGTCATCCGAAACGCCTTCGTAAGAATAAAAACTCATTAGATTACTGCCTCCATAGAACCAATCAGATTAACAAGAGATACTTCTAGCGGAAAGAGGAATCGCTTGTCTGTGTCATAAATAAATACCTCACCTGTTTTCTGACGATAGAATAACAGTAAATCGTCATTTCCAGATTTAGAACAGGAGGCAAGCAAAACCGTATCCTGACCGGGAAAATAATAATTGCCATCTTTCACTGCCTGCTCGATCACTTTTTTTCTACCAGAAGATGTTGGAACAGCTGGAAAATCCAACAGAAAGTCCTGGAATGTACCTCTCAGAGTCCAATAATAAAATGTACAAAAGAATACGTTTAGTTCTTTGCACAACTCATGATAGTTTTCCTGACTAGCAGCTTTAGGAGTCCACTGTATCTCATCATCCTCATCGGGTGTTCCAACAAAAAGATCTTGAGGCAGTGATTCATCCCACGAAATGGTCGGCAGAGTACCAAAAGTCTTCTTGTATAACAACTCTTGTTTTCCTAAGTAAGCTTTCATTGATTCCATCAATGTCATGATTAACACCTCCCTATTAAGTCAAGTCTTTTTTCCTTGAATATCAAGGATTTTTTCAATATATCATCAATAAATATCTCAGAAGAAGGAGCCATAGGAATGGACATTTCTCTGTATCT
>NZ_JBQHXR010000056.1:0-1602 GCF_052063365.1 Blautia sp. HCP3S3_G3
GCCGTTTCTCCGCTGACAAAGTGATTTATGCAGACTGACAGCGCAGTCAGGGAGATAAAAGCATCTATTATAACGTGCCGTTAGCTCCGCTGACAATTCGCCGTTTCACATTTACTATCAGATTGTAGTCCATTAGAAAAAGTTTGAATAAAGCACTTCTTTATCCTTTCGTCAGTAGCATCCCATCGTTGCGTTTGAATTTCATACAATCTTGGCATTAATTCATTTACATGATTTCTGATGGAATTGCTCTGATTATTAGGATCAAATGAAAATAATGCATTGCTTCCATATATATCGGGTGCAGCAAGACTAACAGACAAATCATTTTTTGTGCAATATTCTTCTGATGCTTTGCCATCCAATGGAAATCCACCTATAAACATACGGTAGAAGAATACCGCAAGTCCATAATAATCCGAGTACAAATCATATTTATGATTTATGTAACACTCAGGAGCTAAATAACCATCTGTTCCCCGAAGAGAAATTCCCGATAAGTTCATCGCATATACATCGGTGATTGATACGCTACAATCTGTTGTGCTGATGAGTATATTTCCCTCATTCCATTCATTGGCAATCATCAACCCTTTAAGATGAAGTTCGTGGCATTTTCTTGCCAAGCAGAACGCAATCTTACAGAGTGAATAATCATCTGGATAGGTATCCTCGTGCCACAATTGATATAAATTGAGTTTTTCTTTACCAATCTTTTCTGGAACAATCTCGTCACAAGCTATGATAATTGCTTCATCATTCATTATTCTCACCACCAACCATCATTTTCTTCGTCCCAATTTTCCGTAGGATCAAGCAGTGTGTAATTATCATCATCTAACGCTATACTGATAAGCCCTCCACTCAAGACTTTGCAAATATTAGGCAAATCATCGCAAGATTCGACAAAAAACGAGAACGTTTTATCCGAATCAGTTCTACCATCGGTGTGCTCTATGTTTCCTCGTGATGCAAATGAATCAAGTTCAATGCTATATTTATGCCTTAATCCTATAGATGCTCTTATCGTTTGACATTTACGTATGTTTTTTAAATCATTCAATGAATTTCCCACTCTATCAGCAAGATTTACCATGCCATCCGTTATAAGCATCAAGACAGGTGACAGCCAAGAACTACTGCCTAAATACTCACGTCTGTCAGTTCGTATTGACTCCACAGCTTCATGGATGGCACTTGCGATATTGGTTCCACCATACGGTATCAATTCGAAGTTTCGCCACGTATTTATAGCCTCTGTTATATATTCTCCATGATTCCTATTCCCGACAGCATAGGAAACCAAATCATTAAATGTAAGTATCCGTATATAGCTTAAGATTTCACGTTCTTCAGAAATGTTATTGATTTCTTCCAACATGGTATCTATTGCGTTTTTAACACCTATAGCTAAACTATTCGGATCCAAAGCATGAGACCCCATAGATCCGGAATTATCAATCAATATAATCCAGTTCATTTTCCAGTATGTTGTTATCCGGCATTTTATCTGGTCCTAAACCATACCGCATTCAATCAAATTAAAAAGAGGCACAGCATAAATTATTCTGATGGATTTTACATCGGATTGCTTTACGCTGT
>NZ_JBQHXR010000057.1:0-1512 GCF_052063365.1 Blautia sp. HCP3S3_G3
GAGCCTGTGAAAAAAAGTCTGTAAATAGCATATGGAAATATATGCGATAAGGGTCTTCTATGATAAAATCTAATTCATAGGAGGCCCTTTATTATGGCAAACAGAAAAAAAGAAGTTTACAAACCAAAACCGATGACTGAAGGAAAAAGAAACATCATTCAGGGGTTACTGCAGGAGTATGATATCGAGACTGCAGATGACATTCAGGATGCTCTGAAAGATCTTCTTTCCGGAACGATTCAGGAAATGCTGGAGGCTGAAATGGATGATCATCTTGGTTACGCCAAGTATGAACGTTCTTCTGAAAACAATTCTCGAAATGGAACAAAGAGCAAACGTGTCCGTAGTAAATACGGTGAGTTTGAAGTGGATGTTCCTCAGGACCGGGAAAGTACCTTTGAACCCAAGATTTTACCCAAACGTAAAAAAGACATTTCAGAAATTGAGGACAAAATCATTTCCATGTATGCCAAGGGAATGACTACCCGCCAGATCTCCGAGACCATCGATGATATTTACGGGTTTGAAGTAAGCGAGGGCATGATTTCTGATATCACAGATAAACTACTCCCCCAAATAGAGGAATGGCAGAATCGGCCACTCAGTGCTGTATATCCGATTGTGTTTATTGATGCCATCCATTTTTCAGTTCGGGATGACGGAATTGTCCGTAAATTAGCAGCCTATATTGTTTTAGGCATTAATGAAGATGGAAAAAAAGAAGTTTTGTCTATTGTGATCGGCGAAAATGAAAGCAGTAAATTCTGGTTAAGCGTCCTTAACAGTCTGAAAAACCGTGGACTCAGGGACATCCTCATTCTCTGTTCAGATGGACTTACCGGTATCAAAGAAGCGATTTCCACAGCGTTTCCAGCAACAGAACAGCAGCGCTGTATCGTGCATATGGTAAGAAATACGCTAAAATATGTCGCAAATAAAGACATGAAGGCGTTTGCAAAAGACCTTAAGACGATATACACGGCATCGGATGAACCGGCTGCATTGAAACAGCTCGATGCTGTAACAGATAAATGGGCACCAATGTATCCCAGCGCAATGAACAGATGGCATGATAACTGGGATGCTATATCACCGATCTTTAAGTTCTCTAAGGAAGTCAGAACAGCATTTTATACAACGAACGCAATAGAATCCTTGAATTCTTCCTATCGGCGGCTAAACAAGCAGAGAAGCGTATTTCCAAGTCCACAGGCTCTGCTGAAATCACTCTATATCTCGACGAATGAGATAACAAAAAAGTGGAGCATGCCGATTCGGAACTGGGGATTGGTAAGAGGAGAACTCGTGATCATGTACCCCGGCAGAATGCCAGACTAATCAAAAAACGATGCTATATCAAGGGTAAAATGCACACCCGGCACAGCCGGGTGCCCTTGACATACCATCTTGTTTTTGATAAAAATAATCAAGGGCTTGTAAGCGGATAACCGCTCCCAAGCCCACTCAATTATCATAGAAAATCTGGATTTACAGAGATTATTTCACACTGTC
>NZ_JBQHXR010000058.1:0-1491 GCF_052063365.1 Blautia sp. HCP3S3_G3
GGGAACCCGGGGAACTGAAACATCTAAGTACCCGGAGGAAAAGAAAGAAAACTCGATTCCCAAAGTAGCGGCGAGCGAAATGGGAAGAGCCTAAACCGGGATGCGTGCATCCCGGGGTTACGGACCGCATTTAAGATCCAGAAAGGTTAACAGAACGGTTTTGGGAAAGCCGGCCGGAGAGGGTGAAAGCCCCGTACGTGAAAACCAAACTGGCTGAGCGGGATCCAGAGTACCACGAGACACGTGGAACCTTGTGGGAAATCAGGGGGACCACCCCCTAAGGCTAAATACTACTTAGTGACCGATAGCGCATAGTACTGTGAAGGAAAGGTGAAAAGGACCCCGGGAGGGGAGTGAAAGAGAACCTGAAACCCTGTGTCTACAAGCTGTGGGAGCACCATATGAGTGCGACCGCGTACTTTTTGTAGAACGGTCCGGCGAGTTACGCTTACTGGCAAGGTTAAGCACTTCAGGTGTGGAGCCGTAGGGAAACCAAGTCTTAAGAGGGCCAGAGTCAGTAGGAGTATACCCGAAACCGGGTGATCTATCCATGTCCAGGTTGAAGCTGCCGTAAGAGGCAGTGGAGGACCGAACCCACATCCGTTGAAAAGGGTGGGGATGAGGTGTGGATAGGGGAGAAATTCCAATCGAACCCGGAGATAGCTGGTTCTCCTCGAAATAGCTTTAGGGCTAGCCTCGGTGCAGATTTGCGGAGGTAGAGCACTGAATTTCCTAGGGGGCGTCAAAGCCTACCGAAGAATATCAAACTCCGAATGCCGCGTAATCGATCACCGGGAGTCAGACCGCACGAGATAAGTTGGGCGGTCAAAAGGGAAAGAGCCCAGACCTCCAGCTAAGGTCCCCAAGTGCGCGTTAAGTGGAAAAGGATGTGGGATCTCCAAGACAACCAGGATGTTGGCTCAGAAGCAGCCATCCATTCAAAGAGTGCGTAATAGCTCACTGGTCGAGAGGTCCTGCGCCGAAAATGTCCGGGGCTGAAACGCGCCACCGAAGCTGAGGAACCGAGAGGTTGGTAGAGGAGCATTGCATACGGAACGAAGCTGTACCGAAAGGAGCAGTGGACTGTATGGAAGAGAGAATGCCGGAATGAGTAGCGAGATAGAGGTGGGAATCCTCTAGGCCGAATATCCAAGGTTTCCAGGGTAAAGCTGATCTGCCCTGGGTAAGTCGGGGCCTAAGGCGAGGACGAGAGTCGTAGCCGATGGACAACAGGTGGAGATTCCTGTACTGCGGTATGACAGAACTGTGGGGACACGTGTGGAGAGCGGGAGCCCGGAATGGAAGCCGGGTGCAAGCAGGGTACCAGGCACACAGGCAAATCCGTGTGCTGATGGGAATCTGTGAAGCGGAGCGAAATACAGTAGTGAAGCCCGTGAGCCATGCGTCAAGAAAAGCCGCTATCGTTCATACCGTACCCGTACCGTAAACCGACACAGGTGGATGAGGAGAGAATCCTAAGGCCGGCGGAAG
>NZ_JBQHXR010000059.1:0-1398 GCF_052063365.1 Blautia sp. HCP3S3_G3
CCAAGGATAAAGCGGCTGGCATCATCGATCAGCGCAATCACATAAACACGGTGCTTCTTTCCATCCTCGGTTTTCAGATAAGGGCCGGCACTGGAATCACCGCACCATACTTCATTGATGTGGGGCCTTTCGTAACGCCGCATATCCTGATTGTTGGTCAGACGTTCCTGTAAGACGAGCTGATTAATGAAACGGCAGACCGTAGATTCCGAGAGCTGTCCGGAGCGGATGCTGCCGTTATCCTGGAGCTGTTTATAGATCGCAGCTGCAGACATCCGGGGATAATGATGCTTGAGATAGATGATCTGCTCTTTCAGGTCTTCATCGATCTTCCGGCTTACACCGCAGTCAGACCGTCCGGTGGGAACCAAGGCATCAAAACCGGATTTCTTGTAAGAAAAGTACCATTTTTCCAAAGTTCCCGGAGAATAGTGGCGAAGGGAACCATCCGGTGCCTTGATCCCTTTCGCCGAAACGGTACGAAAGTAAGCACTCAGGGATTCATAGTCTTCCTGGGTGCCTGTAATGAGTGGAGCAATCGCTGAATAGCGCATGAGGGCGACTGCCTGTTTCTTTTCCTGTTCCATAAGTCAGGCCTCCTTAGGGTTTTTCTTTATTGTAAGGGACAATAGAGGCACTGTCGGGTAAGGTTATGTGGTATAGGAAAAAAGTTTGTTGACCCGCAGATGTATCTGCATGAACTGTGACGAATAATCCGAAAAACAGGAAAGGATCAGATCGTCCAGGGGAAAGAGGTGGATCTTAAGAGAGCGCAGCTTTTCTCTCCAGCAGAGCCTGTAGTTTCGGAGTATGGATTTGACGTTGTTTTCATCAATGGATGGATTGCTCTCACAGACTATGCTGACGCTACGCCCTTCTTCGTAGTCATTGCAGATCCTCTGCTGGTCGGAAAGAAGGACCTGAGAGTAGGGAACCATGGAGGATAGAAGAAGTGCATGGGTAGTACCGCATTCGGAGCATCTCACCCGGCAGACACGGAGCCGGAGAGTTCCGGAAGGCAGCTTTACGGACCTCCAGTAGTAACCATGAACCGACAAACAGGCCGAATGAGAACAGGAACAGGTCAGCTGGTGAAGCTGAAGGTCAAAAATAACAGAATCATAAAAGGATTGAGAAATCTGATTGCAATCCCTGACAAAAATGGTTATCATAGTATTGTGAATAGACACAGGGTTACCTGTGTATGTGAGCAGTAGCAGGCCAGACTTTTCCAGGGTGCAGGCCTGCTATTTCTTTATGCGACAATCATTATGATAACACAAGAGGCACAGCGTAAAGCAATCCGATGTAAAATCCATCAGAATAATTTATGCTGTGCCTCTTTTTAATTTGATTGAATGCGGTATGGTTTAGGACCAGATAAAATGCCGGATAACA
>NZ_JBQHXR010000060.1:0-1341 GCF_052063365.1 Blautia sp. HCP3S3_G3
TGGTCCTATGTCAAGATTTAGTACAAGTTAAAATGAGGTTTTCCTCATCTTAACTTGCCATCAGCAATTCGTCTTTCTAGATTCTACGATACAGTTCTTCATAATCATTTGGAGACATATAGTCACAATGGCTATGAATACGTTTTGTATTGTAGAATGCTTCCAGATATTCGAAGACCAATCGGTACGCATGATCATAATCGCGGATTTTGAAGCGGTTCAGCCATTCACGTTTGATCAATGAATGGAATGATTCAATACATGCGTTGTCCCAAGGATAAGCTTTTTTCGAATAGCTACACTGTATACCGGCAGTTATCCTCTTGTATTCTTTGGATACATACTGGCTGCCACGATCGGAATGCAGAATCAATGGTTCTTCGATTTTACGTCTTGCTTTAGCTTTATTTATTGTTTCAATCACGCAGGATACTTCCAGTGTTTTAGAAAGTGTCCAGGCAATGATTTTTCTGGAATATAAATCCATAATACTGGTTAGATAAACAAATCCGTCTATCGTCCAGATATATGTGATATCAGAACACCAGACAGCATTTGGGCGTTCCGGATTAAACTGTTCATCAAGGATATTTTGCAATTCGCTACTGAAGTCAGAATCTTTTGTGGTAATAGTCCATGGTTTTACCCATTGTGCTTTGATTCCCATTTGCCTCATGTATTTACCAACTGTACGTTCAGAGATTATTTCCCCTGATTTTCGCAGTTCTTTGGTAATCTTTGGGGCACCGTAATTCTGTTTTGATTCATCATAAATATCCTTGATTTTGGCTTTTACCGTTTCACGACGCTGTTCAGCGTTTGAAGGAACATGTTTTAGCCATGCACGGTAACCAGAACGGGAAACGCCGAGATATTTCAACATTCCGGAGACAGAAACCCGGCGTCCAGCCTTATGGGCAGTTTCTGCCTTCTCAGCAACTTCGAGATAAATGGCTTCCGTCATTTTCCCAGAATGTTGATTGCTTTTTTTAGTACATCAAGAGCGTCCTGTGCATCACGAAGTTCACGTTTTAATCGTGCGATTTCTTTTGCTTCATCAGAAGCATAATTACCGGAACCACGGCATTCGATATCACCTGTCTCACGTAGCTCCTTTTGCCAGCGTGATAATGTTTGTTGACTGATTCCTAAATTTGATGCACAGCCCTGCAGTCCTAAGTCTCTGTGATCATGATAATACTGGACTGCATCCAGTTTAAACTGTTTGTCATAGTGCTTTGCCATAATGAGATCCTCCTTCAGTGCGGTACCTACATTGTACCATGAAATATTAGATTAGGAATTCTCATTTTGACTTGTACTATTTATATTCTAGCACCA
>NZ_JBQHXR010000061.1:0-1304 GCF_052063365.1 Blautia sp. HCP3S3_G3
AGTGGCCTCCTTTTGTATGTGGTAATCCCTGTTACCATTGTTCTCGTCAAACTTTAGTATACAGGTAAATCCACGTTATTACAAATGTGAGGTCACTTCATATTATCTAAACGTATGATAATTGTATGTATCAGTGCTTTTATAATCGGTCTTTACGATGGCTTTTACGGGCCCGGCACCGGCACCTTCCTACTGCTGGCCCTTACCCGTCTGGCTCATATGGATGTCCGCACTTTATGGTGCCTGTCACCAATGTGGTCAACTTAAGATATTTATATATTTTTTAGTTTTATTTTATAAATATTTAATCTTTTTGTGCCATTTTCTGCTTGACAAATTAATCAAAATGTGTTGCGCACCCCTTAAATTTTTAAATTTAAGGAGGTATCACATATGAACTGTTATCAGAATATTTTCACCAGGATCATCATCTGCATACGGCATCTTCTTGCTTCCACTGATTTTTTGAATCAGTATCGCGTTGAGAACCATTTTGTCCGTAAGAGAAAACTTTCCCTCCGTCAGGTCGTCTTTTATCTACTGCATACCAATCATTGTGCCATGCATCAAAATATCTCCAGAATCTGCGATGATCTTCCCGATATCGACTTTCCCGATCAGATTTCAAAGCAGGCACTATCCAAAGCAAGACAATGGATCCTTCCTTCCCTGTTCAGGGAGCTGTTTGCTCTTACTGTACGCACTTACTATGAAATGATCAGTGAGAGGAAAAACTGGCATGGTTATCATGTTTTTGCTGTCGACGGCTCTAAACTTCAGCTTCCTAACTCCAGAGGCAATCTCAATCATTTTGGAAAGCGTTTTAACACTTCCAATCCTTTCCAGGTCTACTCCATGGCTCTCTGCTCTACCTTATATGATGTTTTGGAAGATGTCATTGTGGACTGTTCCCTACATCCCGATCTATCCTCTGAACGTTCAGCGGCTCTGGATCACCTTAGCGCTTTTTTCACCCTTGATTTAGCAGATAATTCTATCATCATTTATGACCGCGGCTATTATTCAGAAAAAATGTATCGTTTTTTCGTCCAAAATAATATCCTTTGTCTTATGCGGCTCAAAGAAAATATGACAATTACCCGTTCTGACTCAGACGACTCTGTCATCATGCTCTCTTCCTCCAAACGCCCTCATTTAGGTACTCCTGACTCAGATCCTATCCCCATTCGTATCATCCGGGTTGTACTTGACAGTGGGGTTACAGAATATCTGGCCACTAATGTAATGGATTCTGATTTATATCCGGAAATGTTTAAAGAACTGTACTTTCTCAGATGGAAAAC
>NZ_JBQHXR010000062.1:0-1223 GCF_052063365.1 Blautia sp. HCP3S3_G3
CACCTGTGACATGAAAATCCATAAAAAGCTCTGCTTTGATCCAGCCATTGATGGATTCCATTGCGCTATTATCGGTAGGAGTGCCTGCTCTGGACATGGATCTTGTCACATACATTGGAAGAAGATCATTAAATGCCTTTGAAGCATAAACAGATCCTTGATCGGAATGAAGAATCATCTGGTATTCCGGATGTTGCTTCTTTAATTCAAGAAGATCTTTCAGGCCGCTTATATAGGTCATTCGATCACCACGTTTAGAGGAAAGGGAATGGCTTAAGATTTCATTATTCCATAGATCCATATATAGGGTGAGCTCATAATAGATACCTTTTACCCAGAATGCCGTCATATCGCTGACGACACACTGAAGTGGTCCATCAATCTGCATCTCTGACATAAGGAGATTAGGAAATATCTTAAAGGGAGCACCTGGTTTCTTGTATTTATAATGCTTCGCTTTGCTTTTTATACCAGCCGCTTTACAACATTTGTGTGCATATGGATCGGACATCTCGATGCCTTTATCCAGACGGATTTTAGCATTTAGCCATCTGTATCCGTGTGATGGATATTTCAAATGGTATTCCTTGAATAACTGGATGTTTTCAACCAATGCTTTTGTTCTTGGAGCTGGATTGCTGAGCATCTTCTTCCAATAATAGAAGCTGCTTCGATTAATCTTCATAGTTTCACAGAGAAGATTAACCGGAAACTCTCCTGAAAGTTCAAGAATTACCTGGTATTCTTGCTGCTGTAATGAATTACCGAACCATCCCCCTTCACTTCGTAACCTTTTTTTAATCGTGTTTCTGTAATACGTGCCTGAACCAGAGCTTGAATTAGTTCTTCTTTTGTCATAGATTCATATTCTTCAAGATTTGGTCGCTTTACTTCAATAGAAGGGGAAGATTTGACTTTTGTAATTGAATTCTTTCTTCCACCTTTTTTGTGGGGAAGGTTATTGATATCTCTATACAGCCACATATAATTACGAGCTGTATTGTCGCTGATATCATATTCCTGAGCAGCTTGAAATCTGGTTATTTCGCCTTCATAAATACGGCGACCAATGTCCAAACGTTGTTCTAATGTGTATTTCATGGCAAACCTCCTGTGGAACTGGGAATCAATCATGACTAAATATGAGAGTTCACTGTTTAGATTATAACTCATATGTGTCTAAAAATTGACCCCTCCGTGTCCAAAATTAGTTTACCACTTCA
>NZ_JBQHXR010000064.1:0-1138 GCF_052063365.1 Blautia sp. HCP3S3_G3
CCCTTCGGGGCATCCGAGACAGGTGGTGCATGGTTGTCGTCAGCTCGTGTCGTGAGATGTTGGGTTAAGTCCCGCAACGAGCGCAACCCTTATCCTTAGTAGCCAGCATTTGAGGTGGGCACTCTGAGGAGACTGCCAGGGATAACCTGGAGGAAGGTGGGGATGACGTCAAATCATCATGCCCCTTATGATTTGGGCTACACACGTGCTACAATGGCGTAAACAAAGGGAAGCGAGAGGGTGACCTGGAGCAAATCCCAAAAATAACGTCCCAGTTCGGACTGTAGTCTGCAACCCGACTACACGAAGCTGGAATCGCTAGTAATCGCGGATCAGAATGCCGCGGTGAATACGTTCCCGGGTCTTGTACACACCGCCCGTCACACCATGGGAGTCAGTAACGCCCGAAGTCAGTGAGCTAACAGAAATGAGGCAGCTGCCGAAGGCGGGACGGATGACTGGGGTGAAGTCGTAACAAGGTAGCCGTATCGGAAGGTGCGGCTGGATCACCTCCTTTCTAAGGAAGAAGAAGTAGAGGAAAGAGGATGTGTTTTACTGTTGAGTTATCAAGGGGTACGTAAGTGCACCTCATGGATCCAAGATCCATTCGGTCGCGACTGCGTCGCATATACAACCAAATTTAAAAAGTCTTATGGAAGCAAGCTTCCAACAACTTTTCAAATCCGGTTGTGCACTTACTTGAGTAACACGGACATTTCTGGTGCCGATGCGTTTAGGGGAAACACCCGTTCCCATCCCGAACACGACGGTTAAGACCTAAGCGGCCGATGGTACTGCATTGGAGACGATGTGGGAGAGCAGGTGGGCGCCAGATCAAAGAAAAAAAGCAGAGGAGATCTGCTTCATATAAATACAGGCACCGGAAAGGGAGCCACGTTGGGAACGCGGCGGAAACAGACGGAGATCGAGAGTACTGGTGCTAACCCGTGTCAGCAGGGAATTGCTGTTACTGATAACTGGTTTTACCAGTGATTTAAGGAGAAAAGAGATTTTCTGCTTAAATGACTGATAAAGCATCAGTCAGGATTGTACCTTGAAAACTGCATACATGTAAATTTGATTACTTAATCAAATATCCTTGATACAAACGTTAAACGTAAGATAGGAAGACATCGAT
>NZ_JBQHXR010000065.1:0-1070 GCF_052063365.1 Blautia sp. HCP3S3_G3
TATGACTTCCTCCACGTATACATACCAAAGGAAAAAGGTGGCTCCAGTCATACGCTTCTGACATACAAACAGGGGCTTAAAACATTCCGGCAGTATGTGAATGATACTAAGGGCATACCCACAAACCGTTTTGAATTTAAGGATTGTACCTATGATTTTCTTCTGGATTACCGGAATCATCTTCATGATGTAAAAAATTTAAAAGAGAGTACGGTCAACAATAAGCTTGCATCCATAAAATCGTATATAGGATATGCATCTGCAAGGAATATAAGCCTACAGCAGTATGCCTTTTCCATTGAACAGGTTCCGTATTACAGTGAACCAAAGGAACATCAGCCTATCATTGAGAATGTTGATGCACTTTCAGCTCTTCTTCATATGCCGTCCAATACCAGAAAGGGACTGCGGGATAAAATTATCCTGTCCGTGCTGTATGACAGCGCAATGAGGGTAGATGAACTTGTTTCACTGAATGTCAGGGACGTGTGCCTTGACCATGAAGATGTACGCCTGCGGATCCATGGAAAGGGAAACAAGGAACGCTGCGTGGTAATGGATTCGAAAACCTCAGCTCTTATCAGGCAGTATGCCGGGGAATTCCATCCTGACAGGGATCCTTCTGCACCATTTATATATACTGTTGTTGGTGGAAATCGGAAACACATGACGGTTCGCAATGTACAAAAACTCATCAAAAAGTATTCAGATAAGGTAAGGGAAAAATATGAGTTGCCGGAATCCGTATCACCACATACCCTAAGACGTACACGGGGAACAAATTTATACAGGGATGGAGTGGATCTTGCCGCAATATCTGTATTACTTGGGCATGCAGACATGAAGACAACACGGGATCACTATACCTCTCCGTCCATTGAGCAGATGAGGGAAATCGCCAACAGGAGGACAGACGCTATTCCGGAAGAGGAGCCACTATGGCCAGATGATGAAGAGGAACTGTCCAGAATCCTTGGCCTGGACTAAGGGTTTTATACGAACTTTCTGATGCAGGAATACTGATATTCAGGTCATTCCTGCCAGAATGGTTCGTATAAGGGCAGAGTTCG
>NZ_JBQHXR010000066.1:0-1065 GCF_052063365.1 Blautia sp. HCP3S3_G3
TATCTATGCCATCCTGTAACTGATGTTATCTGTCATCATTCCCCACACAAAACACGCCAGTTCTCTTGCGGTTGCCGCCACTGCCACATTCTTCTTTTTCCCATGCCGGATAAATTTATAGTACCGGCTTCTTAATCGGATATTTGCCCTGTCTGCATATGCTATGACTTCTGCTGTATTACCGCTTTGCCTTGACCGTAATTCTTTCGATTTATGTCCTATTGCACCTTTGCATATCCCACGTGCAGCCTCAATCAGCAACTGGCGCAGATGGCTGTTCCCTGCTTTGGATATACCTGTCCTGTTCGTCTTTTCCCCGCTGGAATGCTCTCCCGGAGCCAGACCCAGAAATGCCGCATATGTATTTCCCTTTGCAAACCGACTGAAATCCCCTGTCTCCACAATCAGGCTTAGTGCTGTATGCGTCTTGATTCCAAGGAAACAACCCAGCTTTTTTACCTTTTCCTGATACTGTTCCTGTGATGCAATCTCCTCAATCCGCTGGTCAAACCGCTCAATCTTTGCTGTCTGCTCCTCATAAGATGCCATATATTCATCCAGAGTTTCCCTATATAATGGCGACAGTTCCAGCTTTCTCAGCCATGCAACATGTTTGATCGTCCACTTTGTACCTTCGTAATGATGTCCGTGGCGAAGACACAGTGCATTGATCTGCTGCTTGATCTTTTTGAGTGCATCCTTATGGTCATCCCGCATCCGCAGATATTCCTTTACTGAATCATCTTTTTCCGTAGGAATATAAACGGCATGATACCCGCCATAAGACAGACACTGGGCAATCATCAGCGCATCCCTTGCATCCGTTTTCACCCGCTTTCCCTGCTGCGTCAGCATGGTTGTTGGCGCCAGAATCACACATTTAATACCTGCGGATGTAAGCTGGTTATACAAAGAATAGCCCAAACAACCTGCCTCATAGCCACACTGGATATCGTATTCATCATACATACCCAGTTTCATTTTAAGTTGTTCAATGAACATCAGGATATTTTTATAGTCTGCAGTTACCTGGATATTTGCAAAAATGCGGTCTTCTTCGCCGAT
>NZ_JBQHXR010000067.1:0-838 GCF_052063365.1 Blautia sp. HCP3S3_G3
TCCATACGTTATGGATTGGCGTATGGATGCATGAGGTCTGCTCATGCGGGTTTCCCCATTCAGAGATCTCCGGATCAATGGATATTTGCTCCTCCCCGAAGCTTTTCGCAGCTTATCACGTCTTTCATCGGCTCTTAGTGCCAAGGCATCCGCCCTGTGCCCTTAATGCTTGACCTTTGCAATGCTCCTATAGCGTTAGGAACATTCGGTTCGTTGATTCTCAATTGATTGTTCTGTTCTTCACAGATAATCGATGTCTTCCTATCTTACGTTTAACGTTTGTATCAAGGATATTTGATTAAGTAATCAAATTTACATGTATGCAGTTTTCAAGGTACAATCACAGGCTTATCACTTAACCTCACGGCCAAAATGTTAAGCCAATGGGCTTAAGTGGACTCGAACCACCGACCTCACGCTTATCAGGCGTGCGCTCTAACCGGCTGAGCTATAAGCCCATTCCGGAAGGTTATCTTCCGAGTGGAGATGAAGAGATTCGAACTCTCGACCCCCTGCTTGCAAGGCAGGTGCTCTCCCAACTGAGCTACATCCCCATTTGATCTGGCGTCCACCTGCTCTCCCACATCGTCTCCAATGCAGTACCATCGGCCGCTTGGGTCTTAACCGTCGTGTTCGGGATGGGAACGGGTGTTTCCCCCAAACGCATCGACACCAGAAATGGTCTATTCAGTTATCCTTGATAACTCAACAGTAAAACACATCCTCGCTCTACTTCTTCTTCCTTAGAAAGGAGGTGATCCAGCCGCACCTTCCGATACGGCTACCTTGTTACGACTTCACCCCAGTCATCCGTCCCGCCTTCGGCAGCTGCCTCATT
>NZ_JBQHXR010000068.1:0-806 GCF_052063365.1 Blautia sp. HCP3S3_G3
ACACAGATCGGGCAGTTGCCAAAGCCCATAGCTTCCAGCTGTTTTGCCTGTTTCTGAGCATTTGCAGTAAGAACTACTCTCTTGCCGCCGTAGATCTTCTGTACGATCTGGTTCAGTTTGTCCTCGATGGAGCCTTCCAGTTCGTAAGAGTAGCTGAAGCTGTCGTTCGGCTCTTCGCAGAGACGGATGACTTCTTCTGCAAGTTTGATTCCGCCTTCGCCGCCTTTTGCCCATACTTCGGAAAGTGCAACGTTTACGCCAAGTTCTTTACATTTTGCTTCTACCAGGTCAAGCTCTGCCTTGGTATCGGTCGGGAATGCATTGATGGCAACCACACATGGAAGTTTATAAACGTTTGTGATGTTGCTTACATGTTTCAGAAGGTTTGGAAGACCTTTTTCCAGAGCTTCCAGATTTTCATTGTTCAGGTCAGCCTTTGCTACGCCGCCGTTGTATTTCAGTGCACGTACGGTTGCAACGATAACAACTGCGTTTGGTTTCAGGCCTGCCATACGGCATTTGATATCCAGGAATTTCTCAGCACCAAGGTCAGCACCGAAGCCTGCTTCTGTGATGGTGTAATCAGAAAGTTTCAGAGCCATCTTGGTAGCAGTTACGGAGTTACATCCGTGAGCGATGTTTGCGAATGGTCCGCCGTGAACGATTGCCGGTACATGCTCCAGAGTCTGAACCAGGTTTGGTTTCAGAGCATCTTTCAGAAGTGCGGTCATAGCGCCTTCTGCGTGAAGGTCATGTGCGGTAACCGGTTTCTGTTCGGATGGTTTGCCATAGGTATAACCGATGAT
>NZ_JBQHXR010000069.1:0-747 GCF_052063365.1 Blautia sp. HCP3S3_G3
AGTAGTGAAGCCCGTGAGCCATGCGTCAAGAAAAGCCGCTATCGTTCATACCGTACCCGTACCGTAAACCGACACAGGTGGATGAGGAGAGAATCCTAAGGCCGGCGGAAGAAGCATTGTCAAGGAACTCGGCAAAATGACCCTGTAACTTCGGGAGAAAGGGTGCCCCAGAGATGGGGCCGCAGAGAATAGGCTCAAGCAACTGTTTAGCAAAAACACAGGTCTATGCGAAACCGAAAGGTGAAGTATATGGGCTGACGCCTGCCCGGTGCTGGAAGGTTAAGAGGAGAGGTTAGCGCAAGCGAAGCTTTGAATTTAAGCCCCAGTAAACGGCGGCCGTAACTATAACGGTCCTAAGGTAGCGAAATTCCTTGTCGGGTAAGTTCCGACCCGCACGAAAGGCGTAATGATTTGAGCGCTGTCTCGACAATGCATCCGGTGAAATTGAAGTACCAGTGAAGATGCTGGTTACCTGCGCCAGGACGGAAAGACCCCATGGAGCTTTACTCCAGTTTGGTACTGGGACTCGGTATTGCATGTACAGGATAGGTGGGAGGCTAAGAAGTGGTAACGCCAGTTGCCATGGAGCCGCTGTTGGGATACCACCCTTGCAGTATTGGGTTTCTAACCAGCCGCCGTGACCCGGCGGTGGGACAATGCCAGACGGGGAGTTTGACTGGGGCGGTCGCCTCCGAAAGGGTATCGGAGGCGCCCAAAGGTTCCCTCAGGATGGACGGAAACCATCCA
>NZ_JBQHXR010000070.1:0-668 GCF_052063365.1 Blautia sp. HCP3S3_G3
GGTAAGTTCCATCAGTCTTCGCCTCCTGTCAGACGCACCTTGTCCCGTTTTACAGAGGCATTGTCATGCTTGTTGAGAAGGCGGATCGGAGTAAGGGATCCATCTGCTTCCACAATAAAGATGTCTTTCATATCCGGTGTATAACGGAGGGTGATGCGCTGCTTTGCAAAACGGTAATCGACTTCATACTCCACCTGCTCGATCACAATGACAGAATCTGCGGATACCCGGCGCTCAATCTCAAGAAGAAAAGAGGATTCAATCTGTTCATCGGGCAGACGACAGATCAGTTCCGGTTCCTGAAAGAAGCGTTCTTGCGGGGACATTCCTTTCAGAGAGGAATGAGGACGCTGGTTATAGCTTCTGACAAAGGTCAAAAGGCTCCCTCTGAGTTCTTCCAGTGTATGAAAATCCCTCATATCCAGGGATGCCATCCATTGATCCTTCAGAGTGCGGAACCATCTTTCGATCTTGGCCTTCTGTGTGGGAGTATAAGGCCTGCAGTAGCTGATCACAGATCCGATCCGGGCAGCCAGAAGTTCCATCTGTCTGTTCTTATAGGCAGGTCCGTTATCAAAGTTGAAAACCTTCGGCCTGCCGTACTTGGAGACGGCAGATTTCATGACGGACATAAGATTCACGAAGGTATCGTTAAAGAAGACATCCGC
>NZ_JBQHXR010000071.1:0-642 GCF_052063365.1 Blautia sp. HCP3S3_G3
GGAAGCAGATGGATCCCTTACTCCGATCCGCCTTCTCAACAAGCATGACAATGCCTCTGTAAAACGGGACAAGGTGCGTCTGACAGGAGGCGAAGACTGATGGAACTTACCACGCGTTATGGTCTTGAATTCAATCCTTTTTTAAAGAATTCCAAAGAGATCCTTTTTGAAGGTGCCGAGTATACGGAGGCAAAATTTCGCCTGGATTACCTTGCCAGAACAAAAGGCTTCGGTCTTCTTACCGGTGCTCCGGGCCGTGGAAAAACAACGCTGGTCCGTTCCTGGTCTGCCGGACTGAACCCTTCCCTGTATAAGGTGATCTACACCAGCCTTTCTACCGTTACAGTGAATGATTTCTACCGGAATCTCGCCGCATCCCTGGGCGCACAACCGTCCTACCGAAAGACTGAAAACTTTCATATCATTCAGGGTGAGATCAACCGGCTTGCCCTGGACAAGAGAAAAACTCCCGTCATTATCATTGACGAAGCGAACTATATCAAAAATGCTGTCCTCAACGATCTGAAGATTCTGTTCAACTTTGAGATGGACTCCCGGGATCGGGCTGTAATTCTTCTGGTCGGTCTTCCACAGCTGAACAATACGCTCCAGCTTTCCATCCATGAACCGCTCCGTCAGCGT
>NZ_JBQHXR010000072.1:0-628 GCF_052063365.1 Blautia sp. HCP3S3_G3
CTTAGTATCATTCACATACTGCCGGAATGTTTTAAGCCCCTGTTTGTATGTCAGAAGCGTATGACTGGAGCCACCTTTTTCCTTTGGTATGTATACGTGGAGGAAGTCATAGATCCTGCTGAAAAACAGCATCTCATTGTTTTTCATCTTCGCATCACCTCCGGAATTACCCGTCCAATGACAGTGTCTTTTCTCCTGATGGTTCTGGCGGCTTCTTCTGCATAATGATAATAGTAGTACGTGTCATCAAAGCTTTTATGTCCAAGAAAACGGCTCAGATATGGAAGCATATGCTCAAAATCCAATCCCTGGTCACGCCATAGGTTTATCCTGTTAACCACATATGCATGGCGCAGGCAGTGTGTTGTAGGATTTCTGTCACATCCAGGGGCAAACAATGTCTTCTGCCAGCATCTCCTGAACATAGTACTTACACTCCCATAACTGATGGGAGCATCAGGGTTCTTCCCTGGGAAGAACCAGGCTGTTTTCCTGCCAAGAGTTTCCTCTATATATTCCATATAATCCCGGCAGAGTTCCACCATGTCATCAGAAAGATAGATCAGGCGGTCTCTGTTCCCCTTGCCATCAAGAATGATGACCGTCCCGGCGTCAAGATCAATGTTTT
>NZ_JBQHXR010000073.1:0-620 GCF_052063365.1 Blautia sp. HCP3S3_G3
AAGCTGATCAGGATCTTCTACACGATACTGACAAAAGGTGTAGATTATGATGGACAGAAGATGCTGAGTGATATCATAAGGCCGGAAACAATAATGGCAGCATAAAAATATCAGGAAGCAGCATATCGTGGTTGGTTTGAGCATTTGAGTAAAGAATGCTTGAATGCTGAGACCAGCCACGGTAGCTGGAAGTATAAAAATCGGAATGCAATAGGAAAACGTCCACTGAAAGTGCTGTTGCAGGAAGAAAGTCAGTAATAAAACATACAAAGAATGAGCCAGTAGTCGGCAGGAATATATTCCAGAGGGCATGACCCTGTAAAGGAGCTGAGCTGACACCCTGGTTATGGACAGGCGGGACGAGAGAAGTTAGGACTCGGCTCCAGAGGGCTGATGATCCTGGTAGACACGGGAGGTTCGCTGCCGTAGATGGATGGGTATACACAAGGCCATGTAGAACGAAAAGAAAGACGTTTTACTTCGTGTACCCAAAATCCGCTATTTTCGTACCAGATACAGAGAAATGTCCATTCCTATGGCTCCTTCTTCTGAGATATTTATTGATGATATATTGAAAAAATCCTTGATATTCAAGGAAAAAAGACTTGACTTAATAGGGA
>NZ_JBQHXR010000074.1:0-606 GCF_052063365.1 Blautia sp. HCP3S3_G3
CCCGCCGACCACACCGGCAGCGACGGCGCGAAGCCCCGCGGCCCCAAGCCGGACCCGTCCATCGGGCGAGGTGGGGGCGATTCCAACAAGGGCGGCACCGTTCAAGCGGGCCGCGACGCCTACCGGCAACTACATCAGAAGAAGGAGTGACCATGCCTCGCATGAAGGTTGAGTCGTTCTCGGGCGGGAATCGTTCCTGGCTCGCCTCGGCTCACGCAATTGTCAACAACCACACCGGCACGCTCGACGTGTCGAAGTTCACCAAGGGCACCAGCCTGACCGATGGGCACTACCCCAAGGGGTTCTTCCCGTCCGGCCTGGAGCTCAACATCGCCAACCTCGGCGCGATCGAGCCGTGGACGGGTGCCTCGGGCGAGAAGCTCGGGTTTCTGTTCTCCGACGAGGCTACCGATGGGGTCTCTGATCTCGCGGTGCCCGTCGTGTGGCACGGCTCGATCAACGTCTCCAAGCTCCCCAAGGCGCACGTCGAGCCGCAAACCGGTTCCGACGCGTCGAAGTTCGACCTCGTGAAGGAGGGCTGATCCATGGCTGAACTGTGGACTGACCTGATCGACCCTGCCGAGCTCACCGGCTATGTCCGTGAGG
>NZ_JBQHXR010000075.1:0-601 GCF_052063365.1 Blautia sp. HCP3S3_G3
GCCCTCTTTAAGCCAGCGCCTTTCAGCTTTGCATCCCTCCATACCTGATTTACACCATCTACGCCAAGTTCTTTTATGTCACATGGCAACGGAGCCTTTTTGATCACCATCATCCCGCTTACAGCATCCGGGTTTTTATAAACGTCTTTTATTTCCGGAAAATAAATACTGAACCATCGGGCAATCCGGTTTTTGATCCTTGTAAGTTCTTCCTGCGTCTGAATACGAAGATTTGACAGATTTCTGATCTCTGCGTATATCCCTGTTGGGATATATGGATACGAAAATCTTCCTTCATTTACCAGTCCCGCAATTGTTTTTGGATCCTTACGGTCATTCTTATTCGGGTTGTTATCATCCAGTTCTTTGGACTTCTTTACATGATGCGGATTCACATGCACCGGCTTCATTCCCTGTTCCTGCAGGTACGCTCCAAGGTTCAGCCAGTAATGACCGGTAGGTTCCATACCTGGAATCACCGACTCTTTACCATGTTTGTCTGCCATGTCTTCCATCCATGCCTTAAATGCAGCAAACCCGGCTTCATCGTTGTTGAAAGCAAACGGCTTTTTTGAGTACTCATAATTCCGCCAGTCAAAGG
>NZ_JBQHXR010000076.1:0-584 GCF_052063365.1 Blautia sp. HCP3S3_G3
ATGCGGCCAAGTCTTTCTTTCAGGTCGTTGATGTCACTTGCAAGACAGAGAACTGCCATGATCTCGGATGCAACAGTGATGTCATAACCGTCTTCACGAGGCATACCGTTGGTTCTTCCGCCAAGGCCGTCTACTACATTACGGAGCTGACGGTCGTTCATGTCCACACATCTTCTCCATGTGATCTTTCTCGGGTCGATGTTCAGTGCATTGCCCTGGAAGATATGGTTGTCGATCATGGCTGCCAGAAGGTTGTTGGCTGCGCCGATTGCATGGAAGTCACCGGTAAAATGCAGGTTGATATCTTCCATCGGAACTACCTGTGCGTATCCGCCGCCTGCAGCTCCGCCCTTTACGCCGAATACTGGTCCAAGGGACGGCTCACGAAGAGCTACCATAACTTTTTTGCCCAGTTTCTGCATACCATCTGCAAGACCTACCGTTGTGGTGGTTTTTCCTTCACCAGCAGGAGTCGGGTTGATCGCGGTAACGAGGATCAGTTTTCCGTTTTCCTTATCGGTTTCTTTCAGAAGATTGTAGTCGATTTTTGCTTTGTACTTTCCGTACTGCTCCAGATATTTGTC
>NZ_JBQHXR010000077.1:0-579 GCF_052063365.1 Blautia sp. HCP3S3_G3
AGAGTGCAAAGGCAGAAGGGAGCTTGACTGCGACACCGACGGGTGGAGCAGGTACGAAAGTAGGGCTTAGTGATCCGGTGGTATTAAGTGGGAATGCCATCGCTCAACGGATAAAAGCTACCCTGGGGATAACAGGCTTATCACTCCCAAGAGTTCACATCGACGGAGTGGTTTGGCACCTCGATGTCGGCTCATCGCATCCTGGGGCTGTAGTAGGTCCCAAGGGTTGGGCTGTTCGCCCATTAAAGCGGTACGCGAGCTGGGTTCAGAACGTCGTGAGACAGTTCGGTCCCTATCCGGCGTGGGCGTAGGATATCTGAGAGGAGCTGTCCTTAGTACGAGAGGACCGGGATGGACGGGCCGCTGGTGCACCGGTTAGACTGCCAAGTCTACAGCCGGGTAGCCAAGCCCGGAAGGGATAAACGCTGAAGGCATCTAAGCGTGAAGCCCCCCTCAAGATGAGATATCCCATTCGAAAGAAGTAAGACCCCTTGAAGACGACGAGGTAGATAGGGCAGGGGTGGAAGTACGGTAACGTATGGAGCTGACTGCTACTAATCGGTCGAGGGCTTGTCCAAA
>NZ_JBQHXR010000078.1:0-528 GCF_052063365.1 Blautia sp. HCP3S3_G3
CGCGCAGTTTTTCCAAGAATCGGCAGATCCTGAACTTTGCGTAAATATGTCCCATGATAAGTTTGGGTTTCCTGACCACACTCTGGACATTTGGAAGAATGTGTTTTGGATTGCATTTTAATATGAATAGAACTGTCATCATGGTCAACAGAAGTAGTTGACAGCAACTCACCCGGGAAAAACATATCCAGCTTTAACGAATCATTCATTATCTATACCGCCTTTATTTGATACCAATATTTTATCACAGAAATAATTTCATTGGAAGCAAAAAACGGGTGATTGCGGAAGAACCGACCACAGATCAGGGTTTCCGCCAAAATTGGGTTCTTCCGCAATTGCCCACATTGGTGACAGGCACCAATGTGGGCAACTTAAGTAATTTGACAGAATGATAAATTCAGAAAATACGGCTTTAAAATTTTTTATAGCGTGTACACTCGAATTCCCCAGAGTGCATCTGGCTGCTTTTGGTTTTATGGGCGCAGTGGTAGCCTGAAAATAGATGATGCCATACCGGCAAGTACT
>NZ_JBQHXR010000079.1:0-526 GCF_052063365.1 Blautia sp. HCP3S3_G3
CAACAGTATTTCTGCTGTCTTCTCATTTATATTACCTCTTTTTTCCTCTGCTTACAAGCATTTTCTCCCAAAAAGTCGGTCAATCTCCTTTTCATCACACCCTACAAATGCGTAAATTTAAAGCTTTTCTATTATTTGCAAATAGAGGTCTGAGGTTGACCGACTTTTTCCTTCTTTCAATTCCTTTTTTCTATATATTTTGCTCGATTTTTATAAAAAATCATCCTTTCCAAATAAATACAATTTTCCCTCAAGCCTTGTTTTTCAAGCATTCGAAGCACCTTTCAACTCTAAATGAGGTTGACCGACTTTTTCCACACATTGTGTTCAGGGAATCGTAGTTTCGTGCCCCTGAACTCAATATTTTTGGAAAGCGTTTTAACACTTCCAATCCTTCCCAGGTCTACTCCATGGTTCTCTGCTCTACCTTATATGATGTTTTGGAAGATGTCATTGTGGACTGTTCCCTACATCCCGATCTATCCTCTGAACGTTCAGCGGCTCTGGATCACCTTAGCGCTTTTTT
>NZ_JBQHXR010000080.1:0-525 GCF_052063365.1 Blautia sp. HCP3S3_G3
CTGTTCAACTTTGAGATGGACTCCCGGGATCGGGCTGTAATTCTTCTGGTCGGTCTTCCACAGCTGAACAATACGCTCCAGCTTTCCATCCATGAACCGCTCCGTCAGCGTATCATCATGAACTATAACGTTGACGGCTACTCAAAAGAAGAAGGACGTGCTTACATTGAATGGAAACTGAAAAAGGCAGGCTGTACAGATCCTGTTTTTGATGACGCGGCCATGGAAGCGATCCTGAATGCTTCCGACGGTACAGCCCGTGTAATCAGCAAGCTCTGCAATGCTTCACTTGTAATCGGACATAGCCAGGCGGCCAACCGAATCACAGCCGACATCGTGATGCAGGCTATCAATGACAGCACCCTTGGCTGAGAAGACTCCCGCAATTAATTTGCGGGGGTTTTTCTGTCAGGAAAACAATTCGCAGAAACAATCATCTTTAAAGTGACTGACACATTTGCAAGGTTCTAAAATCAGCACAAAATAATCTGCCGGATAGGGCATCATTTAATTTGCCGGACAACA
>NZ_JBQHXR010000081.1:0-494 GCF_052063365.1 Blautia sp. HCP3S3_G3
AAGAGGGCAAGGACCCTGGTATCAGCTGCGGAGCACAGCATCGGAAGTACAGAAGCACCGGGAAGTGCCAGAATAGAGATCCGCAACCTACTGAACGATTATGAAGTATATAAAAACAGAATGAATGATCTGATGCGGGAGATAGAAGAGAAACTTTCTGAGATTCCATACATTGATAAACTGATGGAGATCAACGGGATTGGTTTAAAAACCGTAAGCTGTTTTATTGCAGAGGTGGGTGACATTCGTCGTTTTGATAACCCAAAGCAGTTGCAGAAACTGGCAGGTTATGCCATTGTTGCAGACAGTTCCGGCAAACACAACGGAGAAAGCCGCATCAGCCACAGGGGAAGAAAACGCCTGAGATATGCATTGTATGAAGCTGCGATATCTGTGATAGGAAAGAATAAAGAGTTTAGAGAAATCCATGACTATTACAGGAGGAGGAAGCAAAATCCTTTGAAGAAGATGCAGTCAGTCATAGCGATTGCGTG
>NZ_JBQHXR010000082.1:0-477 GCF_052063365.1 Blautia sp. HCP3S3_G3
TAGTGCTTTGCCATAATGAGATCCTCCTTCAGTGCGGTACCTACATTGTACCATGAAATATTAGATTAGGAATTCTCATTTTGACTTGTACTATTTATATTCTAGCACCATCATGGTGGATATACCAAAGGTGATCCAAAGAAATTTAATCGTGAATCAGGACTTGAAGAAGATACTTTTGTTGAGTTTATTAAGACAAGTCAGCCTAAGAAATGGGAAAGATATGTAAAAATTTATGCGGAGAATTCCGAGAAACAGATCATCGAACGTTTTAAAAGAGAAGTAAAGACAACGAATCTTTTGAATGTGATGCGGCATGGATTTATGGACAGAGGAATCAAGTTTTATCCGATTTTCTGGAAGCCGTTATACGAACTCTGCCCTTATACGAACTTTTTGCTGTCATAACCGCATTTTCCTTGTATATGTTCCTGAAAAAGTTCGTATAAAATCCTGATACAATGTACTATGTCAGTA
>NZ_JBQHXR010000083.1:0-477 GCF_052063365.1 Blautia sp. HCP3S3_G3
ATCCAAAACACATTCTTCCAAATGTCCAGAGTGTGGTCAGGAAACCCAAACTTATCATGGGACATATTTACGCAAAGTTCAGGATCTGCCGATTCTTGGAAAAACTGCGCGACTTCATATAACAGCTCATGAGTATGTTTGTAATAATGAATCCTGTTCAAAAGTTACATTTGTTGAAGATTTTGACGGATTTCTCAGTTATTATGGACGCATGACAGAACGATGTGCTGATTTCATCTGCATGCTGGCCATGGAAACCAGTTGTGAAGGATGTGCCCGTATCTGTCGTGCAATGAATCTTCAAATCAGCGGAGACAGCGTGATCCGTCTTTTAACCAAACGTTATCGTCTGCAGCCAGTCTCAGAATGTGGAAGCGCCATCGGTGTTGATGATTTTGCATTTAAAAAACGTCATACCTATGGAACAATCATTGTCGATCAGGCTACTCATAGGCCGGTTGCAATTCTTGATGGGCG
>NZ_JBQHXR010000084.1:0-383 GCF_052063365.1 Blautia sp. HCP3S3_G3
AGAGTTACAGGAAATTCTTGGAGTCAGCAGACCGACAATATATAACCTTCTGAAGAAAAATGAGTTCCGGTGGATCCAGCTGGATGGCGGAAAGTACCGTATTTCCAAAAAGAGCTTTGATGACTGGCTGGATAAGCTGCCGGAATCTTCCAACTAATCTCCTATCCGGATGAAAAATCGACTCTCCGCTCCGCTTCGGTCGGTGCTAAACGAATGCCACTGGCATTCAGCACCCTAAATTTTTTTGAAAAAGTGCGGTATGGTATGGGAAGAAGGAGCTTCTTGTATAATTCAAATATAAGGAATTCCGAGAAAGAAGGTTGAGAAAAAAATACCTCAGAGTAAAATAAGATTACTGACTTTGCACGGTTAGTAAAAAATCT